>NZ_SMJY01000138.1:0-16462 GCF_004348355.1 Micromonospora sp. KC721
GAGCCGAACCTCCCGACGACCCCCGTCTCCCCCCGACGGGGGTCGTCCCTTTCCCGGTCCCCCTCCGGCGCAGGTGAAGGCGTGTTCTCCGGGGCCGTCGAGCCGGGCGAGAGGCGGAAAGTCAGCGAATCGTCAGCGAACGTCAGCCGGACCCGGTCGGCGTAGTCCTCGGGCGTGTGCGTGTACCGATCCAGCGTCGTCGACGCCTTCTCGTGCCCCACCACCCGCCGGACCACGTTGACCGGCACCCCGTCCGTCACCAGCCACGTGATGTACGAGTGCCGCAGGTCGTGGAACCGCAGCCCGCCGACCGCCGAGGCTGCCGCGTGCGCCACCGCCGTCGCCTCCGTGGCGAACTCCGCCCGCTGCTCCCGGCCGTCCCGATCCGGCCACACCGCCAGCCACCGGCCCGGCGACACCTCGGCGACCCGGCCGAGCAGCCCGGCCCGCACCAGCGCCGGCAGCCACACCCGCCGCCGGAAGTTCGACCGCCGCTGCGGCCCGCCGTCCCGGTCAGCGAAGACCAACGCCCGGCCGTCCGGCGAGCCGGCCCCGCGCCGCCGCCGCAGCTCGTCGACGAGGAACGGCGGCATCGGCACCGTCCGCACGCCGGCCCGAGTCTTCGGGTACGCCCGCAGCACGATTCCGCCGTGGGTCTCCACCGCCACCTGGGCGACGTGCAGCAGCCCTCGATCGAGGTCGACCGCCTCCCACGGCAGGCCCGCGCACTCACCCCAGCGCAACCCCGCCCCGGCGGCGGCGCAGACGATCCCCCGGTGCTCGGCCGGCACGGCGGGCAGCAGCCGACCGAAGAACGCCTCCCGGCTGACCGTGCCAGCGCGAGCCTCCCGCGCCCGGTTACGCGGCACCCGCACCCCCTCGCACGGGTTCACCGCGATCAGGCGCGCCCGGATCGCCGTCTGCATGATCATCGACAGCAGCCCGAGGTGCTTCGCCGTCGTCGACGGCGCCAGAGTCCGGCCAAGGTTGGTCACCCACTCCTGTACCGCCAGGTAGTCGATCTTTGCCAAAGGCCAGTCCGCCCACTGCGGCAGCAGGTGAGTCCGCAGCATGGAATCCGTCCGCTCTGCCGTCCGCGCCTCCACCGACCGCCCGGCCAGCCAGCGCGTCACGAACTCGCCGAAGCGCATCCGCCCCGCGTGCGGGTCGATATACGTGCCCCGGTTGATCGCGCCCTCCACCTCAGCTAGGAAGGCGTTCGCCTCCTTCTTGGTGCGGAACGTCTTCGCTTTCTGTCGGTCGGCCGAGTCCCGCCAGTTCGCTCGATACGTCCCGGCTGGCGTCTTGCTGACGAAGCCCACGGTCACCAGCCTCCGCGCGGCGCATCGGTACCCGTTGCCGAAAGCCCGCCGGAGGCACCGTCCAGCCAGGCGTGGAAACGGCTACGGGGGACCACCCAGCGCCGCCCCAGCCGCTCGGCGGGGATCTGCCCCGCCCGAACCAGGGCATAGGCCGAGCTGACCGACAGGGACAGCATCGCTGCCACTTCCTTGACCGTGTAGACGGCTCGAACCGGCCGGGGCGGGCAATCGCCGGGGGTGACTTCGCCAGCACGAGACCCGGCCTGCCGAGGCACGAACGGCACGACGATGGACAAGATTTCCTCCCCAGGAGATCAGGCCGCGAGCGCGGCGGGTTGGTTGGTTGCCGAAACAGCGGCGGCTGTTCGCAGCCGTGCGGTGTCGAGGTCAGCGCGCCAGCGAATGCGGGCGGATATGGCGCGCAGGAGGCGGTGTTCCAGTGGTGGCACGTCGGGGTCTTCGGGTCGGGCGAGTTCGAACCGGTAGCGGTTCGGTCCGTCTGCCTCGTCGGCGGCCTGGTCGTGCTCGTCGGTGTCGGCCATGCTGCCGGCGATGATTGCCCGCACCCAGGCCCGGTTGTCCGCACGGTGGTCGGCCAGTGTCTTTCCCGACCACTGCCGGGAAACCAGCACCCGCCGGCCGGTGAAGCCGAGCGTGGAGCGCTGGTGGACCTTCCCGGTGCAGCGGCCGGGGGTCAAGCCCGCCTTGACCCCGTCGGGCTGGACGCCGTAGAGCAGCCAGTTGGCGCAGGTTGGGGAGCACGGCAGGACAGCGAGTTCCGCGTGGAGGCGGTCGAAGTGTGCCTTCTGCGCCTCCGAGCGCGGCTTGGCTTGGTCGGTCAGGTCTTTGGTGACGTACTTGGTCACGTAGCGGATTGACCGTTCGGCGTCCTTGGTGCCTTGCTCGATGCCGCGGGCGTCGATGCGGCCGAGGCGGGCGACGTAAGCCGGGCGGCTGTCGGGTTCTTCCAGGGCGTCGAGGGCTTCGCCCCAGGTGGGCAGCGGCTGACGGGTCTTCGGGTCGACGTATGCCTGCTGGTCGACGTCCCAGACGGGGGGCTTGTCGACCGGGTAGACGAGGGCGTCGAAGGGTGGCCACCACACCTGGTGGTAGGTGGCGGCGGCGATCTGCTTGAGCAGGCGCCGGGGCAGGGTGCCACGGATGGCGAAGTGGGCGTGTGGGGCGAGGCGGCGTTGCAGCTCTACGGCTCCGGCGTATTGGACGTTCCAGCCGGCGGCCCGGCGGACGTTCTGCCACCACCGGTCGAGGACCCTCGCGAAGTGGATCGCGTCGAGTGCCGCGCGCCGGTAGTCGTAGCTGGCCGGGTCGACCGGTGTGCCGAGCACGTCATCGTGGGGGCCGTGCCGGGTGCCGCACTCGCAGGGGGCCACGTAGGCGCCGCGCCGCAGGTGGGAGTGGACCGGTCCGTGCGAGCCCAGGGTGAGCGTGACGAGCATCGACGGACGGTGGGTCTTGCCTGCCTTGCCCGAGTAGGCGCGGCCGACCGTGCGCGGGTCGACGGGTAGCCGGGGCAGGTCTGGGGAGTCCTGCCGTCGCCGGGTCGACCGCTTGCGTCGGGGCCGTTCGTCGCGGTCTCTGGGGGTGAGGTGCCCGCGCAGGCTGGTTTCGGCGAGGGCTTCGTCCAGCTCCGCGATCGCGGCGTCCACGTCAGCGATCTGCGCGGCCCGCTCGTCGGGGGTCATCGGCTGGTAGTGCAGTGCTTCCCGTTCGAACTCCAGGTGCGCCCGCACCCGCATCAGCGCAAGGACGTCTTCACCGGGCTTGTCGGGCCGGACGGCGGGTTCGTCGGCCAGGTGCCAGCCTTCCCGGATCTGCTGAATACGCAGCCGCCGGCCTCGCTCCGCGCACGGCTTGCACTTGACGGCGAGGGTCGCGCCGCAGGGCACCTCGACGACCTCGGTTACACCGGTGGCGGTGTCGGTGCGGCGCAGGGCTAGCGGACGGACGCAGACGCCGTGCTGTTCGGCGAGCTGTTTGAGCGCGTCCTTCGCGAGGGGTTTGCGCATCCGGTCCGCCCGAGATCCCGGGCGAGGCTGCTCGACGGCCGGCGTTGTGGTGGAGATGAGTTCCAGTTGGTTCACCGGTCACGCTCCCCGCCGAAGACGCTGCCGTTGCGGGATGCGAACGCCGCCGCTGGCACCGGCACCAGTCCCGGCCGCCGCTCCACCGGCATCGGGAGGACCGAGCGAAGGGCCGGCCGAGGCTGCTCGTCGGTGGCCTCCAGGGCGACGGTCACCGCCTGGCCCTCGTTGATGTCCGCCGACGCCTGGTCGTCCACGGGGTCGGCTCCGGGCGGCACGTTGCCCCAGCCGTCGGCGTCTGCCTGTTTGTCGACAGGCACCGCAACCGAAGGGGTGGTGGAGAAGACGAGTTTGGACAGTCCGAGGAATGCCAGCGCGGGCACGGCTGAGAGCAGCCACCCGGACAGGCCGGGTTTGGCGACGGCGAGTTGCGCGGCCAGGGACAGGGCGACGGCGCAGACGAGCAGGAACATCGGGTAGCCAATCGGTCCGCCGGTGCGGCGGCGTCGCCGGATGGTGAGCAGCGCGGCGAGGGGCAGGAGTTCGGAGATGGCGGCGTTGGCCCAGCCGAACCAGTCTCCGGTGCCGGCCGGGGAGTTGGCCATGGTCCAGTCGTGGACGTGGGTGAACGATGCCGCCCCGGCGAGTCCGCCGACGGTCAGGACGATGAGCACCAGGACGACGCCCTCGACTCGTTCGGTGTTGGTCTTCACGCGGTCACCTCCTGCTGGTCGGTGTCGTCGAGCCGGCGGTAGGTGCGGCCGAGGTGGCGGATGTCGTCGTCGGTGAGGTAGGCGAAGCGGACCCGGACGGGTTCGCGGACGCCGTCGAGGACGACGAACCCGACGCCTGGTGCTGATTCGGGGATGCGGTCGCAGAGGGCTCCTCGGTCGCGGGCGGCGTCGCCGAGGACCATGTCCACCTGCTCGGGTTCGGTCAGCCGCAGGCCGATGCGGGTGGGGAACAGGTCGCGGAACGGCAGTACGTCTTTGCGTGGGTCCTGCAACGCCGCCACCACATGGACCCCGACCGCACGGCCCTGCGACAGCAGGAGGCCGAGGGATTCCTTGATCCGGTCGCGGACCTTCCGATCCGTGATGTAGGCGGTCAGCGCGGCCAGCTCGTCGATCACCAGAACAATCAGCGGCTCGTCGACGGTCGGCACATGCTGACGGGTGACCCCACGCAGCCGGGCCGCCCGCAGGCGCATGCGTTTGACGGCTTCGTCCAGGACGCCGGCCATGCTGTCGGGGTCGTCGTAGGCGAACCGGGCGAACAGCGGCACCCCCGCCGCCAACTCCATCCCGCCCTTCGGGTCGAACGCCCACAGCTCCACCAACCCCGACCGGATACCGCCGGCCAGGGAGCGGATCAGCGACCACAACACCGATCCCTTGCCCGCCCCCGTCGCACCCGCGATCAGCACATGCGACCCGGCAAGCCGCAGCCGATACGGCTGCCCGTCCTCACCGACACCGAGGGCAAGCCCGTCCAGGTCCGGCACCTCGGCCACCGGCAGCGGTGCCACGACACCAGCGAGGGGGTCACGGCGTTGGAAGCGGACCACGACTCGGTCGGGGCGGTCGGTGGACCGCGCCTGACCGGTACGCAGGCGGAACGCGTAGGCGAGGCGTTCCGCGGTTTGCCCCCAGTCATCGGGGATCTGCCCTGGCAACATCCGGACCGTCACCTCATCGCCGAACCGGTCACAGCGCACCTTGAGCAGTCGTGGCACGTAGCGGTCACCGGCGAAGACGGTCGCCAGCCCGCATGTGGACATGACCGACGCCCATCGCCGCCGATACACCACCGCAGCGCGGACCCGGCTGACGATCGGGTACCAGCCGAACCGCAGCCACGACACCGGATGTAGCCGCCACCAGCACAGGCACACAGCGGCGAGGCCGAGCGTCACAGCGGCGAGAACCCGGCCGCCGAACTCGGCCCGAGTCCACAGAGCCAGGACGGTCGGGACGGAGATCCACCAATAGCGGACCGCCAACACCACCAGGCGGAACAGGCCCCGGGCCAGCCACCAGAACACCAGCAGCCAGCCCGGAATCCGCCACGCGGGAAGGCGCACGTTCATCGGCGCGACGGGGATCTTGTCCCCCGGAATGATGTTGATCAGAGGCACAGGTCACCACCCTGACCACGACGACCACGGCCGAGAGTGCCGATGCAGGTCCGGCACGACATGCGCCGCACGTCGAACCGACGCGGCTTCACCCACCGCCGGCACCGAGGGCAGCGGATCGCACAGACCACCGCCGGAGCCGGCGACAGGCGCAGCGCCGACCTGATGGCCGCCTGCACCTCCCGGTAGGCGTGCCGAAGACCAGAGAGACGCGTACGACAGAGGACGGCCACCGCGCCGACCAGCAGCGGCACGGCAGCGATCAGGGCAGGGTGAACTACGGTGGGCATTACGCCCTCCTTCATCAGGTGAGGGATGGGAGAGCGCGGGGACGGGCCGGGACTCTTGGCGGGGAAACGACCCGCCCCGCGCGCCAAACAACAACCGGTCAGGCAGCCACCGAACCCGGCACCACCGACGCCGGACGAATAGCCGTCGCCCGCAGCGAATACGCCATCCGCGAACGGCAGTCACCCGAGGAACGGCCCGGCTTGCATCGCTGCGAATCCACATACGGCGTCAGGGTCAAGCCCTCGAACTCCACCGCCGGCGGGTAACCCGGCACCGTCGACGGCGGCGGCACCGGCTGCTGTGCCGCGACCACCTTCACCTTCACCTCGGTCGAGCGACCGAACTTCCCGGCCTCCGGGTCCAGGTCCATCACCCGCACCACCCAGACCCGCTCCCCGGTTTCCTTGTCCCGCGCTTGGTTGTCCGCCTCACCACGCCGCTCAAAATCGACCTGCGGCGACACCCCGAGGCAGAGCGCCCCGGCGGGGAACACGTACTCGGACGGGACCGGCACCTTCAACGTCATCGGAACCACGCGTGACCTCCAGTCCACAAGTCAACTCAACCACTTGACTTGTTAAGTGGCTTCAAAAGTAAGTGCCGCCAACTTGACTTGTCAAGTGATGTATCTACCTGGTTCAGTCGAGTGGATAGACGTCTTCGAGGTCGTGCCTGGAGGCCGGGAGGACAAGGTCCACGGCTAGCAGCGGCTTGCCGGTCCGGTCGCAGACGGAGAGGAGCACGGTCAGCACCGAGTCGCCCTCGCCGATCTGCAAGAGCTGCGCCTCTTCGGCGTCGGGGAGGCGGGCCGATATCCGCTCGCTGACGTGGTCGAAGCGCACGCG
Organism: Micromonospora sp. KC721; assembly: GCF_004348355.1. Taxonomy (NCBI): domain Bacteria; kingdom Bacillati; phylum Actinomycetota; class Actinomycetes; order Micromonosporales; family Micromonosporaceae; genus Micromonospora; species Micromonospora sp. KC721. The sequence continues at coordinate 6,638 of NZ_SMJY01000138.1, forward strand.
CTTACGGGACGCCACGTGCCGAAGCAGTCCTTCGGGAAGAACGTCGGCACTGCCGACCCCGGTACCGTCGGCTAGGTCGGCGGGTAGGTAGGCCGTGCCGAGTTCGACCGGGCCGACGCCGTCGATCGCGATAACACGACGGCGCGCGACGACCGGCGTACCTGGCTCCAGGTTCAGGGCTGCTGCTGCGCGTGGCGGGGCGGGCATCTCGCCCGCAGCGAGCAGGGTGGAGCCGGCACGCTCGTCGTCTTCCAGCACCGCGTAGCGGCGTTCTCGCTGTCGCTGGTCGGGGCTGGCAGGCCGACCGAGGACGAATCGGCCCTTGCCCTGCCGGCTGTCGATCCAGCCGTCTTGACGTAGCAGGTCCAGGGCTCGAACGACGACCGGCCGGGAGGCGCCGAACTCGCGGACCAGTTCGGTTTCGCTGGGCAGCATCGAGCCTGGCGGGTACGTGCCGTCTTCGATGCGTTGCTGCACCGCGTTGACGATCACGACGTACTTCGGCGGCGCAACTTCGATCGGCACCGTTTCACCCCAGACGGCAACTCAGCTTGTCAACAGGCTATCTGCGCTGCTCAGGTTCTGTCCATCGTCCCGCGTTCACCACCGGCCGGGCCTGGGCGCGAAGCTGCTCTGCCAGTCGCGCAATGCACCCTTCAGTCGCGCGTTCTCCGCGCGAAGGCTTGCTTCCACGGCGTCTCTGGCGATCAGCTCGTCGACGACGGCGCGGAGGAAGGCGTAGACGTGCTCCTCGGCCAGGCCGCGTCGCCCGAATCTCGTCCGACGGAAGCGCATCCGCCTCACCTGCTCCGGGCAGAGCCGGGCCAGCCGTCGGGTTGCCCGGAACATGCCCACTGCGTGAGTGGTCACCGTTGCCTCCTACAGCTCAGACCTTCGTTCTTGCCTTTCCGGGCCCGATCCGCCCCGCATTGCCTGGCCCGAAAGGTTTGGTGGTAGGCGTCCGACGTCCACGGTCGCAGCGGGAGTAAGAAGCCATAGACCCGCGCGTTGCACGTAGATCTCTCGCCGGTCTATGGCATTGCCGGCCCGGTCCAGGACGTAGCCGGTCAGCCACACCCACCCGTGGTACGTCGGCTGATCGCAGACCTTGATGACGCGGAAGATCAGCGACCGCTCACCACCGAACTGCACCGACGCATCAGCGCCGACATGCACGACGTCACCTGGCTTCAACTTCATCGATTCCCCACCCTCACCCGACGATGTGGATGGGCGCCGAGGCAGGCGGGCTCTGGCGACGGCCGACACCGCGATTCGCCTGCCGGCACCTGCCCCGGCACCCTGCTCAGGACGCGACCTCAGCCGGGAGGATCGTCACCGGTCGCGGCTGCCTACCGGTGCCAGCGCAGTCCGGGCAGTCCCGCCGTTGCAGGCGGGTCGGGTCGCTCGGCGCCCGGAGCGAGCGCCGAGGACTGGCAAGCTTCCATCCCCGCCCTTCACATCCGGAGCAGGCGACCACAGCCGGCGAAGCCCGATGAGGGCCGCGGCTCGGCCGGACCGCCTCGACGCACCGCAGGACACGAACACCGTCCGACGCCACGGCTACGACCGCACCGGCACGAGACCGTCCGCGCCGATGCCCGGCCGGCGCATGCACGTCAGCGGCCAGTACATGCACAATTGCGGTGGGTGAGACGTCCATGGTGGAGATAGAACACCCGGTGGTGGAGACCGATCGAGGACCGAATCTGCACCTCTGACGGACATCGAGCGGACACCATGAGGACCTGCGTTGAGTTCAGGACCTCCGACAGGCGAGCGTGGAGATAGCCCATCAGGAAGGCATCGACGATGGCCCGAGACCGCCGCGAACCTCGCACCGTGCTGGAGTACCTGATCCAGCAAAGCGACCGTACGTACGAGGAACTGGCCGACGAGTTCAGTCGCATGGACCCCCGCGCGGCGATCAGCGCCCGGCACCTCGGACGGCTGGCACGCGGCGAACGGGACCTGGCCTCATCGACCCCAGCCACGCGGCGGGCGTTGCAGGCCATGTTCGGAAAGCCCGTCGATGAGTTGCAGCGTCCCTGGGCACCCCACCAGTTGACCCCTGCGCCGGGCCGACAGCTCATTGTCGAGCCCTTCGGCGCCGGCCCGGAAAGGAACCTCCTCGCCATGGCTGCACAACGCGCCCGCCAGTACGCCATGCTCGCCGCCGAGTCCACCTCCCCGGCAGCCATCACCCAGCTCACCGAGGACGTGCAGCGCCTCGCCCTGGCCTACCCGCAACGCCCGATCAGCCAGATCCTGCCGGATCTCGTCGAAACCCAAGACACCCTGTTCACCCTGCTCGAACGCCGCCAACAGCCGACACAGTCGCGTGACCTGCACTTTCTTGCCGGCATCACCAGCGGACTACTCGCAAAGGTCTCGCACGACATGGCCGACCCGCACTCCGCCATGCTGCAAGCCCGGACCGCTGTCCTCTGCGCGGACCAGGCTGGACACCCCGGCCTGCAAGCCTGGCTCCGCGGCCTGCAATCCCTGGTCGCCTACTGGGCTGGCCGGTACGCCGAAGCCGTCCGCTACGCCGAGGCCGGACGCGAGTACGCCACCCAAGCGGGCGGCACCTCCGCCGTCTGGCTACCCGCCAGCGCCGCCCGCGCCTACGCCGCACTCGGCAACGCAGACCAGGCCAAGGCAGCCATCCACGAGGCCGAAGACGCCTGGTCCCGGGTACGGCCCGACGAGATGGACGAGATGGGCGGCATCTGCACCTTCAACCAGCCCCGCACCCTCTACTACGCCAGCGACGCCCTTGCCTGGCTGCCCGGCGAGGCCGTCACCACCGAGCGCTACGCCCTGCAAGCCGTCCAGGCGTACTCGGACCGCTACGACCCCGCATGGGCCTTCGGCGACCAGGCCGGCTCACACACCAACTTGGCTATCGCCCGGGTCGCCAACGGGGAACTCGACGCCGCCGAAGACGCCCTCGCCCCCGTCCTCGAACTCCCCTCCGACCAGCGCATCAACGGCATCGTTCACTCCGTCCGACGCGTTCACCAAGCCATCACCCGCGCCGGACACGCCGACGACGCCCGCGACCTCATCGACGGCATCGAACACTTCACCCACACCCCCGCCAACGCCCTCCCTCGATAAGGCACCATCAGCGCATGTACCCGATCACCATCCCCGGCCGCGTCATCACCCTCCGCGATCTGCGACCCGATGACGCGGCCGACGCTTTGGCGATCATCGGCGACGACCGCGTCACCCATTGGCTCTCCTTCGACAGCCGCAACCACGCCACCGCCGTCGCGATGATCGAAGGCGCCGTGACCCGGGCGCAGCTCGATCCCCGCAACGAGTACTACCTAGCCGTGGCAGACGCCGCAGACCGCATGATCGGGTTCGCCCGCCTCGGACTCACCGGCCACCAAGCCGCCAAACTCGGCTACGCCATCGGCGCCGACCACTGGGGCCACGGCTACGCCACTGACGCCGCCCGCACCATCGTCGACTACGGCTTTCGAGTGCTGAAGCTTCACCGCATCACCGCCGCCATCGGCCCCGACAACGCAGCCTCGATCGCCGTCGTCAAACGGCTCGGCATGCAGTACGAAGGCCGCCTCCGCGACCACGTCTTCACCAACGGCGCCTGGCGCGACTCCCTGCTCTACTCCATCCTCGCCCCGGAGTGGCACGAGCCCGCTGGCTGACTCCCGCCTTCATCGCCCAGGCACGCGCACGAGCAGTTCCGATCATGGCGCCGGTACGATCGCCGCCATGCGCGACGCCGACACGCCGCCGCAGGAACCCGCCGACCGCCCCGACACCCGCACCGGACCAGCACCTCGCCAGCAAGCAGCCCTCATCCGAGCCGCCGCCGCCGAGGTGTACGAGCGCGTGCGAGAGTGGCGGCAAACGCCCAGCTGGCAGGACACGCCCACAAACGCTCACCGGTACCAGGCGACCTTGGCGGCCGTGGCTGCACTTGAGGCGCTGCCCGAGCCGGCGAGCGCGGGGGACCTCTTGAGACTTATTGATATCGTCCGACCCCTTCTTGTTGAGTGGCGACCGAGCCGCCCTGGTCCCGAACAGCAAATCTTCGCTGCCGTCGAGCGACTTCGTCAGGCGTGCGGATAGCGCCCGCTGAGATTGTCTCTACCTTTCGAGGCTGCCCGGACGCTGATACAGCAGATTCCGGCGTTGGTTCTGCGGCTAGCTTTCACTGCACCGGCCAGGGATATCCATCTGCATAGACCATTCGGCTTGAATCCAAGGACTTAGGCAGCCACGAAGGTGGAGTGCTTTAAATCGAGACTAAGGCAACGAGGCGACCCGTTGGGTCGGAGAGGAATCGAGTCACAAGTCTAATTCCCAGTCGTCCGCAGGATTGGCCGAACTCCTCCGCTTGACGAACGGTGCTTGTCAGTCCAATCCTGAACGGGCCACTTGCGTCCCCGAACTCCTCCAAGAGGTTAGTCGGGATAAGCTTTCTGGGGTCAGGGCCGTAAGATGCGAAAATAGGTAGTCTCAGGAACCACACCGACATGCCAACCACAAAAGGGAATCCGGCCAGAGCTAAGGTCTCGCTCAGTGGTGGTAGGTCTAGTTGCACGTGGAAGAGTGCCGGGCTGCCTCCACTAAATTGAGGATTGCTTTCACTTTCTTCCTTGAAGGGCACGCCGCGCCTTTCAAGAAAGTCCTGAATAGCTTCATATTCGAGGAACTGCTTCAGGCTAAAGCCTCCGCTTGAGCAAGCTACAAGCACTGTTGTGCCGAGCTGGTCGTTTAGCCTACTCACTTGCTGAGTCCAAGCATGAAATCCGCTGCGCATGCTTTGGTTGATTGACTCAACGAGCTGCCTTCGATCCTCTTTTTGGCGGTTGGCTTCATCAGAGGAAAGGGCTTGGCGCGAGGCCGCGTAGCGCCGCGCAGCCAGCATTGCTAGTTGAACAACGTCTTCCGTTTCCGGTTCCCTTGACTTAGGGCTATGAAAGCTTGCCTCGGCAGCCTCTAACTCGCGAATGACGACCGCCCATTGCTGCAGCCGTGCGCGGGGGTCCGGATTTAAGAGATCTTTCTGGAGCGCCGAAAGAATCTCAAGGTTGGGGGTCGCAGTAAGTTGCTCCAGCCGATGCCCTTCCTGGAGTTGCCCCATCCCCGCCCTGGGCTGACGACCCGCCAATAGAGCATAGATTACTTTAGCGAAAGCATAAAAATCGGCTGGCCTTTGATCGAGGTCGAGATTGATTCCTGATTCATTTTCTGGCGCTATGTAAAAGCGAGACCCTACTCCCTCTGTTGTCGCGGTCAGTCGAGTCGCATCGTCGTCCACCGGAAGGGCCAAGCCAAAGTCGGCGACAATGATTGAGTGGCCATCGAGAAGGATGTTTGAGGGCTTGAGGTCGCGATGCGCGAATCCCGCCTTGTGAATCTGATCGAGCACTATTGCGATGTCGATCAAGACTCTTAGTCCTGCGATTGGATCCGCCACGAATGCTTTGTCGATGACCTTGTCTTCTAAACTTCCACCCGCATACCAGGGAGTGACCACGTAAGGCCGCCCCTTTTCCAAGATCCCTGTCTCGACCACTTCGGGAACAGAAATTCCGGCAGCGGCTAGGGACCTCATCGCTTCGACTTCCCGACGAAAACGGTCGGCCCTCCGCGGGTTCTTCAACTTTTTCAGCGCGAACCGCGAGCCATCGGGATTCGCCGTACGGGCCACCTCGTAGACCCATGCTTGCCCACTCTCCAGGATCTTGCTATCAGTAACCTGGGTCCAGGCTTTCGGAAGTGCCATAGCCATATGTTGGCACAGCTCTAAGCCACTTACCAGGAGCCCGATGAGGTAGCGGGTCCCTGGACCCTCCGGCCAACACGCATGCGCCCCCGTTCCTGATGGTCGCCATCCCGACAGCTCTGTCCGAGCCAAACCCGAGTGGGTGGGGCCGTGGGGCCTGATAGGTCAACGTCGTTCACCGGCTGGCTAACGTTGACTGCGCGGCCCCACCCACACGCCTTCACCGAGTTACGAGACATCCTTTAGCTCTTACCGCCGGTGTTGCCGGTAGTTGCCTACCGTTGTAGCCTGCCACCGCCACTACTATGAATTAGCCTCCTGCGATCTACCCACTTTTGAGACGGGAGAGCCACCGTGGAAGAGATCGACGAGCTTGGGATCTTCTGGCTGGCGGGTCATGAAGAGGACAGTCTCACTGGACGCCTCCGCTTCGACCCAGAGAAAGGGGCTTCGGTCTCACTCGTCGGCATCTTCGACCACGGGGCGGGCGCTGAGACGGGCGAGACGACCCGGATTAACGGCTGGATCGGCTCAAAGAGGGTCACCCTTGAACGTTGCTTCTTGCGCAAGAGTAATCGAGGATCGACGGGTCTGCAAAGGTGTGAATACCACGTAAATCAGATCTTCTTGGGACATCATCTTGTTGAGGGTGACCTTTGGTTTCAGACGGCAACAGCGGAGTGGGGTGACCTCGACGCCTGGGTCGGGCAGAAGAGGTCAATTGAACCGTCCGTCCTGGAGGGGCCTGGTGCCAAGTTCCAGTTCACATACGATCCTCCGGAAGACCAGGAGGCGAGGTTCAGCAGAGGACGCATTATTCTCGGCACCGCCTGGTCCCGCGAAGTCGAACAAATCAAAGGCATTACGTTCAGTCATTGGCCGAGGCTGCGAATCACATACGACGAGCGCCAGGGCTTCGACAAAATCAGAAAAGATGTCGGACGAGTCCAAAGCCTGCTATCCCTCTGCATGGATGCGCATGCAATCCAGGATCGGCTAACCCTACAGCGGCCCGATGTTCGCGCACGGCTACTTTCGGGCGAGGATGCTGGGTGCGAGGAGGAAATCGAGCTCCTGGTCCCCTGGCTTCGCTACACCAAGCCTGCGGACCGAAAGGCCAGACATCCTCACCAAATGGTCCTGACTTTTGAGGGGCTAGGTGGAATCGAGTCGGTTGCTCGATGGCTCGACGTATCAGAGCGATTTCAGGAACCCCTGGACTCGCTGATGAGCGTTCAGCGTGCCGAGAAAATATTTGCTGAAAATCGGTTCCTAAACGTCACGTTCGCATCAGAAGCCTTCCATCGAATCATGTATGGCGGCACTCAAATGGATCAGGAGGACTTTGATAGTCTTTATCGCACCATCGTTGCGAGCGTGCCTGAACAGCATCGTCCATGGGTAAAGGACAAGTTCCAGTACGCCAATGAGATGACACTCCGCAAGCGGATGAGGCAGCTCGCGGCGAAGTCGGGTGCCGCGACTAGGCTGATCACCGGGAACATAGACCAGTGGGCCTTCGCCGTCTCCCAGGTGCGGAACGGCCTTACTCACCTTGGTCCAGTGCCTCGCAGATTCCAAGGTAGAGACCTGCGGGCTCTAAGTGACTCAGTTTACGCGGTGACTCGGGCATGCATGCTTATCGAATGCGGGGTGCGTCAGGAGGATCTCGCAAAATGGGCGGCGTCGTACTCGGCGTCGTGGTTAGTAGAAAGCGTCAAGACAGCGATTCACAGAGTCCGCGAGGGCAGGCCGGACGAACTGGGCGGTGGTGACTAGGGTGTGGGCAATCATGGCCGGGCCTATGCTCGCTTCAGCCGCGGCACTGCCGAAATACTCTCTTTTTCATCAAGGCGCCGCGCAAGCGCGGCGCAGGCCCGCCGCGCTCGGCCTGCTGGCGGCCTCCGGCCGGCATCGGCCGGCACGGCGGGCCTTCCCCCTGCGAGGGTGGGCGGTGTCGAGCTTTCGAGCGCTCCATGTGATCGTGGCCGGGTGAGCAGCCCGGATTTCGACACCATCACCGCGTTCAGGCGGCATGTCGACACACTGGCGACGCAGCTCCTGGCCGCCGACGATCCGTACGACATTGCCGTGCAGCTTTGGGGCGATTCTGGTCGTGCGACGTGGGTTGGCGCTCTGGCTGGTGGGCTATGCGCAGTCTGGGGCGCTCTGACGGACTGGGCCGAGCGGAAGCCCGCGGAGGCAGGTCTCGCGGCGGCCGAGATGAAGAGTGCCGCACAGGGCTGGTTGGCACTCGATCCCCAGGACCAGAGAGCAGTCACGGCCTACTTCCAGCACTGGTTGCACAGGCTCTACCCCGCCGACGAGTGAACTCGGTAGATCGTGACGATCGCGGGGGTGGCCGCCCGCCGTCGAGGGCGGGGCGATCGCTGCCGCGCCGCTTCGCGGCTTGCCACCGGATACCGGGGTCCAGGCGCGCGGAAAGCCGGCGGCACGGCAAGCCGCCCCCGGCCCGAGAGTCCGGGGGCGGTAAGCCGAACACCACCGGACAGCCACGCGCCCACCGCGCAGCCGTGCCAGCCACGTGCCAGTAGCCGGTGTCCTATAGGGTCAGCAGCGGTCTGACCGGGCACGAGCACACCGCCGCCGACCAGGCGTTCCGGACAGATCACGACAGCCGAGAACGGTCTTCCAAACTGACGTTCTTGTACCTTGCCGGGATGAGTGAGAACGCCTTCGTGATCCCTGCTGTGTCACGGTCAGAGGTCGTCCGACTTCTCGACGAGCTGGCGGTAGCGGGCCATGGCGGCTGGTCTACAGGCACTCGGCTGTTCATCTGGCTGATGGATGAGGCGAGCGGCCTGTACCAGGACTGGGAGCCGGAGGACATCGCGAACCTTGAGCAGGCTGTCGGTCGGCGGCCTGAGTGGGCCGTGCAGATCAACTACCGACTCTCGCGCCGGGCGGATCTGGCGGCGCTGGCTGTCGTCCTCCTGAAGAATGGCGGTGTCGCGGTTGACGACTTCTGCTCCCACGTGTGGACGGCTGCCGAGATCGAGACTGACACCGTGATCAGTGGTGGCCGGTTCGGCGAGGGCCCTGTCCGCTGAGTGGGCATCGGTGCCCTGTGCGCGCTGCGGACCGTTCTGCGGGCGCCTCCGGTCGTCCTCGGACGCCCGTAGCCCGTCATCCGAAAGTCAGCGGATCGTCAGCGAACGCCGTACCGCGTGATCCGACTCGATCATGCTCGACGGCACGACCGATGCGTCTGACCACGCGGTACGGCACTTGATCACACTCCCTGCTACGTCAGGTCACTTTCCCCCCGACGGGGGTCGTCCCTTTCCCGGTCCCTCCTGTCCAGGTGAAATCGCGTTTCCCGGATCGGCTGGGCCGGGCGGCGGGCCGAAAGTCAGCGAACGTCAGCAGCACCCGGCCCGGATAGCCGCAGGCGGCGTAGCGCTCGATGGTGGGTGCTGGTCAAGCTGCGCCTGCGCCGCACGGATCTGGTCGTGTACGGCATTGGACAGGTAGGTGCTCACCGGGCTGCGCTCGCGGGCGAGAGCTTGCTCGCGCGTACCAGGATCCGCGCCTGCGGACCCCGGCGGCCGGACGGACCGAGCCTGATTCCCTCGACCCAGATCCACTCATCGTCTGGCGGTCGGTGGGCCACCAGCCGGACCCCGGTCACCCACAACGTGACCGGCCCGTCCGACGGCAGGAGGCGGTCGGCCGCATCGATCTCCAGTACCGCGCCGAGCCGTACCCGAACGTCAAACACGGCGTCTCCTCATCACCGGCGCCACGTTGCGAGGCGGCGCGCTCTCGGGCGTGCGTCGCTGGATCTGAAGTCCGGCGATCTGCACGTAGACCTCGCGCCGCGCCAGCGCCTTGCCCGTGGCCAGGTCGGTGGAGTAGCCGGTGAGCCACACCCAGCCGTGGTACGTCGGTTTCTCGCAGACCGAACTGACCCGCAGCCACAGCGCCCGGTCACCGCCGAACTGCACCGACGCCCGACGATCGATCAGCACCAGGTCACCCGGTGCGGGAACACCCGGCCGGCGCTGCACCGGTGCGCGGGGCATCGGTGC
>NZ_SMJY01000139.1:0-16333 GCF_004348355.1 Micromonospora sp. KC721
GGCGGGTGGTGGTGCGCGCCCGGTGGGCGGTGCTGGCTGCCGCCGCGGCGCTGGTGGTGGTCGGTTCCACCTGGGGTGTCGGGGTGTTCGGGACGTTGAGTGGGGGCGGCTTCGACGACCCGGCCAGCGAGTCCAGCCGGACCGCGCAGCGGGTGACCGCCGAACTCGGCCGGCAGGGCGCCGACGTGATCGTGCTCTGGTCCAGCGACACCGCGACCGTCGAGCAGCCGGCCTTCCGTGATCCGGTCACCGGCACCGTGGCGGCGCTGCGCCAGCGTCCCGAGGTCGCCGCCGTGACCACCTGGTACGACGCGCCCGCCCCGGCCCTGGTGGCCGCCGACCGCCGGGCCACGTACGCGGTGGTGCAGCTCACCGGGGCCGACGAGGACGCCCGTTCCGCGCAGTTCACCTCGCTGCGCCCCGCGCTGGACGCGCCCGGCCTGCGGACCGAGGTGGGTGGTCTGGTCGCGTTCCAGGAGGCGGCGACGGTCCAGAGCACCGAGGACGTCACCCGCGCCGAGCTGTTCTCCATGCCGGTGCTGCTGGTGCTGCTCGTGCTGATCTTCGGCGGGCTGGTCGCCGCCGGCACCCCGCTGCTCGTCGGCGGGCTGGCCATCCTCGGCGCCTTCGTCGCGGTCCGCCTGGTCAACCTCTTCACCGACGTGTCGATCTTCGCGATCAACGTGATCACCCTGATCGGCCTCGGCATGGCCGTGGACTACGCCCTCTTCGTGGTGAGCCGGTTCCGGGAGGAGATGTCCGCCGGACACGCCCCGGCCGAGGCGATCCGGCGCACCATGCTCACCGCCGGCCGGACGGTCCTGGTCTCCGGGCTCACCGTCGCGCTCGCCATGGCCAGCCTGCTGATCTTCCCGCAGCCGTTCCTGCGGTCCATGGGCCTCGGTGGGATGGCCGCCGTCCTGGTCGCCATGCTGGCGGCGCTGACCGTGCTGCCGGCCCTGCTGGCGGTGCTCGGCCCGCGGATCGACGCGGTGCGCGTACCGCTACCGTGGCGGCGGCGGACGAGGGCCGGTGGGTCGGCGGAGGCCGCCGACGGCGGAGCCTGGGCCCGGATCGCGCACAGCGTGATGCGCCGCCCGGCGCGCTACCTGATCGGGGTCGCGGTGCTGCTGGCGGTCCTGGCCACGCCGTTCCTGCGGATCTCCTTCGGCGGCGTCGACGAGCGGGTGCTGCCGGCCGACGCCGAGCCCCGGGTGGTCGCCGAGCGGATCGCCGACGACTTCCCGGGCGGCACCGTCGCCCCGATCGACGTGCTGGTCTCCGGCCTGTCCGCCGAGGCGGTGCGGCCGTTCGCCGACCGGGTCGCGGCGGTGCCCGGGGTGACCGGGGTGCAGGTCGTGGCGAGCACGGGGCACTCGACGCTGCTCGCGGTCAACTACCGGGGCGAGCCGACCGGCACCGAGGCCCGGGACGTGGTACGCGAACTGCGTGACCTGCCCGCCCCGGCCGGGGCGCAGGTGCTCGTCGGTGGGCGGCCCGCCGCCGACGTTGACCTGCTGGCGACCCTGGGCGAGCGGCTGCCGTGGATGGCGCTGTTGATGGCCGGGGCGATCCTGCTGCTGCTCTTCCTCGCCTTCGGTTCGCTGGTGCTGCCGGTCAAGGCGGTGCTGATGAATCTCCTGTCGATCGGCGCGTCGTTCGGGGTGGTGGTCTGGATCTTCCAGGACGGTCACCTCGCCGACCTGCTCGGCTTCACCCCCACCGGCTTCGTCGAACCGAGCAACCTGATCCTGATGCTCGCCGTGCTCTTCGGGCTGGCCACCGACTACGAGGTGTTCCTGCTCTCCCGGGTCCGCGAGGAGTGGGACCGCACCGGCGACAACACCGCGTCGGTGGCCGTCGGGCTGCAACGCACCGGCCGGATCATCACCGCCGCCGCGCTGTTGCTGATCATCGTGGTGGCCGGCTTCACCACCGGTGGGATGCTCAATGTCAAGCTGATCGGTGTCGGCATGATCGTGGCGATCGTGGTCGACGCGACCCTGGTCCGGGCCCTGCTGGTGCCGGCCGCCATGCGTCTGCTCGGGCGCTGGAACTGGTGGGCGCCCGCCCCGCTGGCCCGCTTCTACGCCCGCTACGGGCTGCGCGAGTCCGACGAACCGACGCCGACCGCGCCGGAGAGTCCCCATCCCCTCCGGTAGCGACTATTGTCGATGCCCTGTCGGTCCTGTGCCGGCGGGGCATCGATCGTCTCCGGGAGGTTCCGATGGATCGTCGTACCGTCCTGCGCGCCACCGTCGCCGGTGGCGCCGCCTTCTGCGGCAGCCTCTGGGCGGACGCCGCGCTCGCCGCCCCCGCCCAGCCCGGTCCCGGCCCGTACGGGGAACTGCTGCCCGCCGACACCAACGGCCTCCAGTTGCCCGCCGGGTTCACCAGCCGGGTGATCGCCCGCTCCGGACAGCTCGTCCCCGGCACCTCCTACCTGTGGCACTGGGCGCCCGACGGTGGCGCCTGCTACCCGGCCGGCACCGGCTGGATCTACGTGTCGAACTCGGAGATCCCGCTCGCCGGCGGGGCGTCGGCGGTGCGCTTCCGCGCCGACGGCTCGATCGCGGCGGCGTACCGGATCCTCGGCGGGACCACCATGAACTGCGCGGGCGGCGCGACCCCGTGGGGCACCTGGCTCTCCTGTGAGGAGACCCCGCTCGGGCAGGTCTTCGAGACCTGGCCGGACGGCAGCCGCAGCGCCGAGGCGCGCAGCCGGATGGGTCGGTTCACGCACGAGGCCGCCGCCTGCGACCCGGACCGCCAGGTGGTCTACCTGACCGAGGACGAGAAGGACGGCTGCTTCTACCGCTTCGTCCCGGACACCTGGGCAGACCTGCGTACCGGCCGCCTACAGGTGCTCTGCGCCCCCGCCGAGCCGGTGACCGGCCCGGTGACCTGGCGTGACGTCCCCGACCGGGACGGCTTCCCGGTCGCCACCCGGCACCAGCTCGGCGCGGCCCGGCACTTCGACGGCGGGGAGGGCTGCTGGTACGACCGGGGCACCTGCTGGTTCACCACCAAGGGCGACAACCGGGTGTGGGCGTACGACGCCGTCCATCAGCGCCTCGACCTGGCGTACGACGACTCGCTGGTTCCGGCCGGGGCCGCCCCACTGGTCGGAGTCGACAACATCACCGGCACCGCCGGTGGTGACCTCTACGTGGCGGAGGACGGCGACAACATGGAGATCAACATGATCACGCCGGCCGGTGTGGTCACCCCGTTCCTGCGTCTGCTCGGTCACCCGTCGTCGGAGATCACCGGGCCGGCATTCTCGCCCGACGGCACCCGCCTGTACTTCTCCTCCCAACGCGGCACCAGCGGCAGCGCCGCCGGCAGCGGCGGCGTCACCTACGAGGTGACCGGCCCGTTCCGCCGCTGATCGCGCCGGGGGTTCGGCACCGCCTGCCTTCAGCACGTAAGTACGGATCCGGCTCGGGCACCGACGGACCGTTCGGTGCCCGGCCGGGTCAGCGGAAAGAGGCGGACGAGTCTTCTGTCCTGCTCGACGACGACCTTCACCGGCGGTCCAGATTGCGTAGAGCGGTGGCCCAGTTGGCGAGCATGTCCTGGCAGAAGGCGAGGTGATCGGGGCCGTAGCCGCGTGGTCCGCATTCGGTGACCAGGATCAGGCCGAGGTACAGGCGGTACAGCGCGAGCCGGCGGGTCAGTGACCCGCCGGAGTCGAGCCGGCCGCCCGCCTCGCGGTATCCGGCGATGAGTTCGCTGTGGGCGTCGATCGGGCCGCAGAACTCCAGGGATACGAGTTCCGCTGCCGCGTCTCCCCAGAACGCGCGCTCGTGATCGATCAGCCCGGTGATACGAGGCTCACTGCCGCCGGTGACAAAGATGTTGCCGGGCCAGAGATCAAAGTGGACCAGTGTGGGCCTGTCCACGTCGTCGAGCGCATCAGCGTGCGCGTCAACCAGCGCCAGCACCTCGCGTGCGGTGACGCCGAGCGGAGAGCGCCAGTGCTGCGCGTCGTCGAGAACGGCGTTCACCATCGCGGTGAACGCTTCGCGCCACGTGCTCCCGGTGAGCGCGGACTCGGGCGCCGGGTACCCGAATTGTTCGTCCGGGGAGACCGCGGTGTGGAGGCGAGCGGTGATACGGCCGAGCTCGCGCAGCAACACCGCCGTGGCCTCGACCGGCAGGTGGTCGCGTGCCTTGTCCCACGGCGCGCCGCTGAGCGCCGACAGCACGAGGAATTCCTCATCGGCATGGAGTAGCTCAGGCAGTGGGATGCCGGGAACCGCGGACGCCAGCCGATACACGAGCGCCTCGGTGGCCAGGATTCCCCGTTCGTACCGCAGCACCGGCGCCTGCCGGGGTGGGGCGAGCTTGACGACGGCCTCGCGACCGTCGTCGAGGCGAATCCGGTACGCGGTGTTGAACCACCCGTCACACAGTTCGGCCTCGACGCGGCATCCTACGCGCATCGCTGCGCGCAACATCGTGTCGAGCGTATCGGGACTCAGCTGGCGCTTGGTCATACTCTGCACCAGGCGCAGCGTAGCGGGCCGATCCTCGGCATGGACCCTCCGATGAGGCCGGTACTCCTGGCCCCCGGCCGATGCGGAGAGCCCTGCTCCGGTGCACCCCTGACCGGGTCGCTACGACGAGCAGGATGGTGGACCGTCAGCTCGGCGACGACGCGAAGAGCTGCCGCAATCCGCTGTTCGCTCTTGTGATCCACTGTGTTCATGATGCTTAGTCAAGGTCGGCAGCCATGACCTCTGCGCACACATCTCTCGACCGGCGCGGCTTCCTGCGCCGCTCGGTCGGGACCTCGGCGGCCCTGGCCGTCCTTCCCGTCGCCGGCGAGTGGCTGGCCCCCACCCCGGCGAGCGCCGCCCCGACGAACGATCCGGCCACGGCAGCGACCGCCAAGGCCGGGCAGGTACCACCGCCGCCCCAGTACCCGGGCCGGCCCTTCGTGGACGACTACGCCACGAACATCAACGCCAACCTGACCCCGCAGACCAACGCGGCGGTGCGGATCCTCGCCGGCTTCGAGCAGCTCTGGAGCACCGGCTCAACCTGGGACAACGGGGTGCCCCGCAGCCCGGAGGTGCTGCGCGCCAACATCCGCTACGTGGTGAAGCGGACGAGTGAGCGTACCGAGGCCGAGGCGAAGCAGGCGTTCATCTACGACCGGCAGCACCAGAGCTACAGCGCGATCCGGGGTCTCGGGCCGCTGGCCGAGCCGTACCTGGCCGGCTCCCTGGCCGTCACCGGGATCACCTCCGCGCCGGACGGCGTCCCGGCGGCCCGGATCAACGACGCCGTGCCCCCGGACGCCCCGGCCGGGTCGGCCCTCGGCGCCGGCTCCACCGCCTCGGCGCTCGGCGCGGTCGTCACGCTGGTCAACACGGTCCGAGGCAACTTCACCTCCAGCAACCCGAGCAAGGCCGCCTACCGGTACCCGCGTCCGTGGCGGCTCAGCGACGACAACCGGGTGGTCCCGACCGGCGGTATCCCGGTGCTCGGTGTGCCGGTCTACGACGCCGACACCGTCGTCGTTCCGCAGCTGCTCCGGCAGCGCTCCGAGACCCCGGCCGACGACGGCGGCTTCCCCAGCGGCCACGCCAACGCCGCCTGGCTGGCCGCGTTCGCCTACGCCTACGCGATTCCGGAGCGGTTCCAGGAACTGCTGGCCCGCGCCAGCGACGTCTCGGACAGCCGGATCAGCGCCGGCATGCACTCCCCGGTCGACGTGATCGGCGGACGGATCCTGGCCACCGCGCTGGCCGCCGCCGTGCTCGGCAACCCCGCCAACGCCGAGCTGAAGGCGGCCGCCCGCCGCCAGGCAGCGGAATACCTCCAGGCCCGCACCAACGCCGCCGACCTCTTCGCGTACGCCCACTCGGCGGGCCCCGACACCGACCCGTACGCGGACCGGGCGGCGAACCTGGCGCGTATCACGCCCCGGTGGACGTACATTCTTCCGCAGGCCGGCCCGGACACCCCGCTGGTCGTGCCGAAGGGCGCCGAGGTGCTGTTGGAGACCCGGCTGCCCTACCTGGACGCCGAGCAGCGCCGCGCGGTGCTGGCGAGCACCGCGCTGCCCGGCGGCTACCCGCTGCTGGACGGGCCGGAGCAGTGGGGCCGGCTGAACCTGTTCGCCGCCGCCGACGGGTACGGCTCGCTGCCAGACACGGTGACGGTCACGATGGACGCCGCCGCCGGTGGTTTCCACGCCGCCGACACCTGGCGCAACGACATCGACGGTGCTGGCGCGCTGGTCAAGAACGGCACCGGCACGCTGACCCTGACCGGCCGGAACAGCTTCACCGGCGGCACCCGCCTGCTGGCCGGCACCCTGGTGGCCGCTTCGGCCACGGCGCTCGGCCACGGCCCGGTCGAGGTACGCGGCGGCACGCTGCGTCTGGACCGGGCCGCCGGCCCGGTGCGGGTCGACGGCGACTACCGCCAGGCGGACGGGGCCGTACTGGCGGTGAACCTGCGCGACGACGGTCGGCCGGCATTGACGGTGACCCGGCCGGTGACCATCGGTGCCCGCGCCGAACTGGTGCTCGCCCTCGACCCGGAGCGCCCGCCGGCACCGGGCGCGGTGGTGCCGGTGCTGCGGGCCCGGCAGGTCAACGGGCGGTTCGGCACGGTCACCCTCACCGGCGTCGAGGGCTACCGGGCCGAGCTGATCCAGGTCAAGACCGCGGTCTCGGTCCGCCTCCGCAAGATGTGACCCGCGGGGCCCTGGCCCGGGCGTTGTCCGGGCCAGGGCCCTACCGATTCGCAGCTGCCGGGCCGAGTGCGCGCAGGGCGTACGCGACAAGCGACTTCAGTTCCCGGGCGTCCGGCATGCCGAGGTGGAAGACGAGTCGGTGATAAAGCGGCCCGTACACCAGGTCCACGGCGAGGTCCAGGTCCGCGTCGGCGGCCACCTGCCCGCTGAGCTGGGCTTGGCGCATACGTTCTTTGAACTGCGCGATGCGCGGCCGGATGAGCCGTTCCCGCAGATCCTGTGCCAGATGCGCATCGTGCAGGGATTCGGCGATCAGCCCGACGACGGGCGATCGGTCCGGTGGGGTGAGCAGATCGATGACCGCAGCCAACTGGTTGTGTAGGTCGGCCGCGATGTCGCCGGTGTCCGGGTACTCGGCCACCGTGGTGGCCACGTCGTCGACGGCCTCCAGGATGACGCTGCCCTTGGACGGCCACCAGCGGTAGATCGTCTTCTTGCTCACCCCGGCACGAGCGGCGATGGCCTCGACGGTGAGCCGTCCGTAGCCGACCTCGGCGCACAGCCGTAGCGCCGCGTCCAGGATGGCCCGGCGGCTGGATTCATTTCGGCGCAGCGGGTTGGGCGATGCGGGCATGGCATGCACTCTAGCGGGAAACGGTACGTGTCGTGTTGACAGCGCCAGAGCCGACACGTAGCGTGTCGCCAGCCAGGGCTACACGACACGTAGCGTGTAGTGATTACATGGATAAGGAAGCACCATGGCAGAACGCAAGATGGTGGCCGGGCTGTTCATCTCTGCCGACGGTGTGGCCGGCGCCCCCGAGCAGTGGACGTTCGAGCACATGACGGCCGAGGCCGGCGCGGTGATCGAGAAGATGATCACCGATGCGGACACGATGGTGTTGGGCCGCAAGACCTACCACGAGTTCGCCGGTTACTGGGCCACCCAGACCGGCGCGATGGCCGACGCTTTGAACGGCATGCGCAAGCTCGTGGCGTCCCGCACCCTCGCCGCCGCCGACTGGAACAACAGCGAGGTGCTCGACGGCGACCTGGTGGAGCGCCTGGCCGCGCTGAAGAGCACCCCGGGCCGCAATATCAACATCTCCGGCAGCATCTCGATCGTGCGGGCGATGCTGGCCGCCGGGCTGCTGGACGACCTGCACCTGATGGTGTTCCCCGTGGTCCTCGGTGGTGGTACCCGACTGTTCCCCGAGGAGGGAAAGCGCATTCAGATGTCCCTGATCGATTCCCAGCGGTTCGACTCCGGGGTCGTCCACCTGCACTACCGGATCGGCGGTGCCCGATGAGCAAGGTTGTCGCGGCAATGTCGATCTCGGTCGACGGTTACGTCGGCGCAAGCGATTCCGAACAGTGGTTCCCGGTACACAACCGGCTGCACAACTGGGTGTTCGACCTGGCCGCCTGGCGCGAACGACAGGGCATGGCCGGCGGCCACCACACGGTCTCCTCGGACCTGGTCGCCGAGGAGTTCACCAGCACCGGCGCCTATGTGATGGGCCGCACCATGTTCGACTTCGGCGAAGAACCCTGGGGCGAGGAGCCACCGTTTCGCCCCGGTGTTCGTGGTCACCCACCGCGAACGCGAGCCGCTGCACCGCACCGGCACCACCTTCACGTTCGTCACCGACGGGCTGGAAGCCGCGATCAAGCAGGCCATCGAGGCGGCCGAGGGTCGCGACGTGTTCCTGTCGGGTGGTGCCAGCATCGTCCAGCAGGCCATCGCCGCCGGGCTGCTCGACGAACTGCACCTGCACCAGGCTCCGGTGCTCCTGGGCGCCGGAGTCCGGCTGTGGGACCACATCGGCGCCGGCTGGAAGGAACTCGACCCCATCCGGGTCACCCCCGGCGACGGTGTGACCCACCTGTACTACCGATGCATCCGGTAGTGCGGCAGTTCCGGGCAGGCCCGACGGCGGGTCGCACCGCGAGCAGGAGACCCGGCCCGGATGGACCCGAGCGGAGGCGCGGACCACCGTCGTGAACAGGTTCGCGGCGTCTGTGGCTGACACCCCGGGTCCGCCTCGCCAGGAGTCTGACTTACCTACCGAGTTCCTTGCCCGGGCGTTGTCCGAGCCAGGGCCGCTCTGGCCACGATGGTGCCCGTTCAACGGTGATCGATGGCAGTGGGGCAACGTGACACGCCGGTGCTGCGACCGCTGAGCCGCCAACGGTCATGGGTGCTGGGAGTCGGTCAGGCGGGTCCAGCCGATGAACCGGGCGAAGTAGGCCGCCGGGTCGACGCGACCGGGGCGCAGCCGCAGGTCGTCGCCGATCGCCTCGTGCATCAGCACGCAGAGGTAGGTAGCCAGGCCGGCCCGGTCGTGGGCGTACTCCCGGCGCAGGTGCAGCTTCGCGGGCTGGCAGGGCCACGACGCGCCGCACGCCCGGCACCGCCAGGCGGGGCGGGCCGCGACGTGCCGGCCGGGGCCGGCGGCGGCCGGTGCGTCGCCGGTCACCGCCGGCCGCCGGACGACCGGGCGCGCAGCGCGGCGACCCGGACCAGCGCGGTACGGGGTACGCCGCCGCGCGCCTCGCGTCCGTCCGGCCACAGTTCCACCCCGGTCAACTCCACCCACTCCAGGCTGGGGCGGTCGAGCCCGGCGGGGCGTTCGGTGACCCGCAGCCGCAACGTTCCGGTGCCGTAGCAGTAGTCCGCCTCCCCGATCTCGACCAGATCGCCGACCTTGACCAGCGGCGCGGGTTCCCGCCGGGTCACCGCCGGCCCTCGTTCCCCCGGTACGCCTGGCTCCGCGCGTTCCGGTCCGCCGCGCCACGGTTCCACCGCTGGTTGCGCGGCGCGGGCAGCGGCGGGAGCGCCGGAGGTTGCTGACCCACCGGTACGACAGCGTGCCGGTCCGGGCACGGCCAACGCAATCCGCAGATGCAGTACCGGCCCCACCGCGACCAGTTCCGTCGGTGCCGCGGTGCCATTGGTACCGGGTCAATGGGATAACGCATTTTGACAATTCCCATGCGCGCCTCCGTGGATGTTGGGCTCATTGTGGTACGGGCGGGAGCGGGGATGAGGTTGGAGAAACGACTCCCGCCCGAAGGGTCGCCGTGACTGGTCGACGGCCCTTTCCGATGGTCGGTTCAGGTATTGCGACGCGGCAATCTTTTGCAGAAGAATGCGGACCAAGGGATGAGGTGCCTTACGCGACAACAGAGAGGGCGATGACGTGGACGACTCGGGAAGCACCGTCCCGCGTAGGCAACTCGGCAGGTATTTGAGAGAGCTTCGCGAAAACGCGTACGTCACCGTCACGGCGGCGGCCAAGGAACTGGAATGGTCGGCACCCCGGATCTGGCGGTACGAGACCGGCCAGGTATCCATGCACCCGAACGACGTGGAGGCCATGTGCCGGGTCTACGGCGCGTCGCGGGAGACCATCGAGACCATGCGTGCGCTGGCCCGGGAGACCAAGGCGCACGGCTGGTGGCACAGCTACGGGGAGGCGATCAAGGACTGGTTCAAGCTGTACGTCGGCCTGGAGGCCGCCGCGTCCAGAATCCGCAAGTACGAAGCCGACTTGGTGCCAGGGTTATTGCAGACGGTGGAGTACATGACCGAGGTCATCGCCACCGACTGCCCCGACCTCAGCGAGGCGGAGCGCAAGGCGAAGGTGGACGTCCGGCTGCGCCGGCAACGGCTGCTGGCGCGGGCCGTGCCACGTGCTCCGCAGCTCGACGTGGTTCTCAGCGAGGCGGTGCTGCGCCGCCCGCTGCGGGACCGGGCGGCGATGGCCCGGCAGCTCGACTCCCTCGTCACGGCGAGCCGGCAGCACAACGTCCGCGTCAAGGTGTTGCCGCTGGACGCGGGCTTGTTCCGGTGCGCCCAGGCGGGCACCTTCACCATGCTCGACTTCCCCACCGACGTGCGGGAGCCGGAGCCGACCACCGTCTACATGGACGGTCCCTGTGGCGCGGTCTACCTTGACAAGCCACACGAGATCCAGGTCTATGAAGACGCCTGGCGATCCCTCGGTGAGCGGGTGCTGGACGAAGACGAGAGCCGCGCCCTGATGGCGGCGATAGCGAAGGAGATGAACCATGAAACGTGACGGGGTGTGGCGTACGTCGTCGCGGTCCGGCGGCGAGGGGGACTGCGTCGAGGTGGCGGGCTTTCCCGACTCGGTCGGCGTGCGGGACAGCAAGGACCGGCAGGGGCCGGCCCTGACCTTCGCCCCGAACGCCTGGACCGGCTTCGTCCGGGCCACCTGCTCGGGAGCCCTCACCCGCCGCCCGTGACGCCCCCGTGATCCGGGTGCCCTGACTACCGGGGCACCCGGATCAACCCGGCCCACAGCCGGTGCGACGAGCGCCGTCCACGACGCACAGACCGTGCGACGGGTGCAGCCGACCGAACCGTCGTTCGACGTGCTGCGCTGGCACGACGAGCCGTAAACCGCCCAGCTCGCCCTCGACCTGTTGCCGGAGACCAACGGTCCCAAGGTCGAGGTCCTGAGCGGAAGCGTGATCGTGACACCACATGCCGGGAATCGACCACCAGTCGGTCGAACGTGAACTGCCGTATCTCCTGCACCGTGCGGCGCGCCGAGCCGGCCACTGGGTGTATCCGGAGATCAGCCTGATTTCCGGCAAGGATCTCTTCATCCCGGACATCGCCGTCCTTCGCGTTTCCGGCGGTGGGCGGGCGGCGATCGACATCCGGCAGGCGGTGCTGCTGGGCGAGATCGTCTCCCCCGGTAACCGGCGCGAGGACGTCATCGATCGGCCCCGCGAGTACGCGGCGGCCGAGGTGCCTTTCTTCCTCCGCGTCGATCTGCGTAACCGGGTACCCGCCATGGCCCTCTACGAGCTGGCCGATGGTGAGTACCGACCGGTGTCGGCGGCTGCCGCCGGTACGACCTTCGTCATGAAGCAGCCGTTCGCCTTCTCGGTCGACCCGGCCGACCTGCTCGACGAAGAGGCGCCGCCGGACGATCCGGGCGCTGAGGCTTCAGCGGGGGTCGAGCGCCGCTCTGATCTGGCTGAGCCCCTCAATGCCCAGCCGGCGCCCGTCGGGGAACTGGTCGCCTCGGTCCCAGCGCCACGCGGTGATCATCGCCAGCACGAGGACCCGGCAGTCGCGTAACAGGTCCTGATCGACATCCGGATAGTGCTCGCCGACTTCGTCGGGCGCATGGGCGAGGTCGAACTCGACCGGCCCACGGCAGCACGTCTCGAAATCTATGAACAGCAGCCCATTCTTCGTGGTGAGCACGTTGCCGGGATGCGGCTCGCCGTGCAGTAGCTGCTCTGTTCTGCCGCGCCGGCCGATCACTCGCCGCAGGCTTCGTAACGTGTTGCCGAGGAGTTCCCGGTCCACGTCGGCGAGGGCCGGGGTGTGGTCGCGGCTTGCCACGAGTTGCTGGGCCTGCTCGACGCGATCCGTGAAGTGCGGGGTGGCGACATCGAGCGTGCGCATGCCGGCATGCAGCCGCCGGAGTGCATCGGCGTAGTCGGCTGGTGAGACCTGTCGAGGCGGCGCGGATTCGTAGTAGGTCCACAGCGTGACCACGAACCCGTCACGCTCGTGGACCCGTGGCTCCACTCGGGGCTCAACAGCGGCTACCGGGCTCCCGCACTCGGCGAGCCGTCGAGCAAGCTCGATCTCGGTCTGGGCGACCTGATCCGCCGCAGGTGCCACCCGGGCCAGCACGTCGCACGGCAGCAGACGCAGAGTGAGCTTGTTCGAGTCCTGAAGAACGACAGCGTCGTCGGCCGTCAGACCAACCGATGCTGCGATCGACCTGGCCGCAGCCACCGCACGCTGGAACTCCGACGCCTGCATCGTCGCCGGCCCTCTCCCTTGCGCGTTGCCTGCCGTACATTCCCGCCGCACTGTCGCAGTGGGAACCTACCCGAGTAGTCGGTCAGAGAGCCACGACGGCTGAGGCTCCCAGCGGGCGTACAGCGGGCGCGGGGCAGAATGACCCGGTGACCACTCCCCGAGACCTCGTCCTGCTCGGTTCCACCGGTTCGATCGGCACCCAGGCCATCGACCTCGTGCAGCGCAACCCGGACCGGTTCCGGGTGGTGGCGCTCGGCGCCGGAGGCGGCAACGTGGCGCTGCTCGCCGCGCAGGCCCTGGAACTGGGCGTGGAGGCGGTCGCGGTGGCGAAGTCCACCGCCGCGCAGGACCTGCAACTCGCCTTCTACGCCGAGGCCAGCCGGCGGGGCTGGGCCACCGGCGACTTCAAGCTGCCGAAGATCGTCGCCGGCCCGGACGCCATGACCGAACTGGCGCAGTGGCCCTGCGACATCGTGCTCAACGGGGTGGTGGGGTCGCTCGGGCTCGCGCCGACCCTCGCGGCGCTGCGCGCCGGGCGTACCCTCGCCCTGGCCAACAAGGAGTCGCTGGTGGCCGGCGGCCACCTGGTGAAGGCCGCGGTGACGCGGCCGGGGCAGATCGTGCCGGTCGACTCCGAGCACTCGGCCCTCGCGCAGTGCCTGCGCTCCGGCACCCGGGGCGAGGTACGCCGGCTGATCGTCACCGCCAGCGGCGGGCCGTTCCGGGGCCGACGCCGCGACGAGCTGACCGACGTCACCCCCGAACAGGCGCTGGCGCATCCCACCTGGAACATGGGCCCGGTCGTCACGATCAACTCCGCCACGATGGTCAACAAGGCGCTGGAGGTGATCGAGGCGCACGAGCTGTACGACGTGCCGTACGCCGACATCACCGTCATGATCCACCCGACTTCGGTGATCCACTCGATGGTCGAGTTCGCCGACGGGTCCACCATCGCCCAGGCCAGCCCGCCGGACATGCGGCTGCCGATCGCGCTCGCGCTCGGCTGGCCCGACCGGGTGCCCGACGCCGCCCCCGCCGTCGACTGGACCAAGGCACACACCTGGGAGTTCGCCCCGCTCGACGACGAGGCGTTCCCGGCGGTCGCCCTGGCCAAGGCGGCCGGCGAGGCCGGGCGCTGCCGCCCGGCGGTCTACAACGCGGCGAACGAGGAGTGCGTCGCGGCGTTCGTCGCCGGCCGGCTGCCGTTCCTCGGCATCGTCGACACCCTCGAACGGGTGCTGGACGAGGCTCCCGATTTCGGCGAACCGGGTACCGTCGAGGACGTGCTCGCGGCGGAGTCGTGGGCGCGTTCGCACGCCCAGGAGATCATCTCGGGGTCGGGGAAGGGAGCCTGATGCTGTACCTGCTCGGGGTGGTGGTGATCGCCCTGGCGATTCTCATCTCGGTGAGCCTGCACGAGGCCGGTCACATGCTGACCGCCAAGGCGTTCGGGATGAAGGTCACCCGCTACTTCGTCGGCTTCGGCCCGACCATCTTCTCCTTCCGCCGGGGCGAGACGGAGTACGGCCTCAAGGCCATCCCGCTCGGCGGTTTTTGCAAGATCGTCGGCATGACGCCGCAGGACGACGACGTCGAACCGGCCGACGAGCACCGGGCGATGTGGCGCTACCCGGTGTGGAAGCGGACGATCGTGATGTCCGCCGGCTCGATCACCCACTTCGCGCTCGCCGCGATCGCGATCTGGCTCGCCGCGATGTTCATGGGCATGCCGAACAAGGCCGTGCCCAACCCGCTGCCGGCGTACGTCAAGGTCGTCGACTGCGTCATCCCCACCACCGTGGCCCGCGAGTGTGCCCCCGGCGATCCGGTCAGCCCTGCCAAGCAGGCCGGCCTGCGCGACGACGACAAGATCGTCGCAGTGAACGGGGTGGCCGTCGCCGACTACACCGCCCTGGTCAAGACCGTCCGCGAGCTGCCCCCGGGCCAGCCGGCGACGATCCGCTACGAACGCGACGGCGTGCCCGCCGAGGTCCGGACCACCCTGACCGCCGTGCAACGCGCGCCGCTGGACGACCCGAAGGGCGCCCCGGTCACCGTCTCCGCCCTCGGCGTGGCCGGCCCGTCGCTGCCACCGGGTGTCCCGGCCACCGTCACCTACGGCCCGATCGAGGCGATCCCGGCCACCGGCGGCTACATCAAGGACCTCGCCGTCGGCACGTTCGAGGCGATGAAGCGGATCCCGGAGAAGATCCCCGCCCTCTGGGAGGCCGTCACCGGCGGCGAGCGGGACAAGGACACCCCGATCAGCGTCGTCGGTGCCAGCCGGATCGGCGGCGAGGCGCTGGAGAACGGCGTCTGGCAGATGCTCGTCCTGCTCTTCATCAGCTTGAACTTCTTCGTCGGCGTGTTCAACCTGCTGCCGCTGCTGCCCCTGGACGGCGGCCACATCGCCATCGCCTGGTTCGAACGCGCCCGGTCCTGGCTGTACCGCCTGATCGGCCGCGCCGACCCCGGCCGGGTCGACTACCTCAAGCTCATGCCGCTCACGTACGCGGTGATCCTGGTCGGTGGGGCGTTCACGCTGCTCACCGCCACCGCGGACATCATCAACCCGATCACGTTCTTCTCAAGGTGAGTGCCTGAAGTGACCGCTGTCAGTCTCGGTATGCCCGCCGTACCGCCCCCGCCGCTCGCGCCGCGCCGGGCCAGCCGCCAGATCATGGTCGGCTCGGTGCCGGTCGGCGGCGGCGCCCCGGTGTCGGTGCAGTCGATGACCACCACCCTCACCTCCGACGTCAACGCGACCCTCCAGCAGATCGCCGAGCTCACCGCGTCCGGGTGCCAGATCGTCCGGGTGGCCGTGCCGAGCCAGGACGACGTGGAGGCGCTGCCCGCGATTGCGCGCAAGTCGCAGATCCCGGTGATCGCCGACATCCACTTCCAACCGAAGTACGTCTTCGCCGCGATCGACGCCGGCTGCGCGGCCGTCCGGGTGAACCCCGGCAACATCCGCCAGTTCGACGACAAGGTCGCCGAGATCGCGAAGGCGGCCGGCGACGCGGGCGTGCCGATCCGGATCGGGGTCAACGCCGGCTCGCTGGACAAGCGACTGCTGGCCAAGTACGGCAAGGCCACCGCCGAGGCGCTGGTCGAGTCGGCGCTGTGGGAGTGCTCGCTGTTCGAGGAGCACGGCTTCCGGGACATCAAGATCTCGGTCAAGCACAACGACCCGGTGGTGATGATCCGGGCGTACCGGCAACTCGCCGAGCAGTGCGACTACCCGCTGCACCTGGGCGTGACCGAGGCCGGCCCGGCGTTCCAGGGCACCATCAAGTCGGCGGTGGCCTTCGGCGCGCTGCTGGCCGAGGGGATCGGCGACACCATCCGGGTCTCGCTGTCCGCCCCGCCGGTGGAGGAGATCAAGGTCGGCACCCAGATCCTGGAGTCGCTGGGCCTGCGCGAGCGCGGCCTGGAGATCGTCTCCTGCCCGTCCTGCGGCCGGGCCCAGGTGGACGTCTACAAGCTCGCCGAGGAGGTCACCGCCGGCCTGGAGGGGCTGCCGGTGCCGCTGCGGGTGGCCGTGATGGGCTGCGTGGTGAACGGTCCCGGCGAGGCCCGGGAAGCCGACCTCGGCGTCGCCTCCGGCAACGGCAAGGGGCAGATCTTCGTCAGGGGTCAGGTCATCAAGACCGTCCCCGAGGGGCAGATCGTGGAGACGCTGATCGAGGAGGCGCTGCGGCTCGCCGACGAGATGGGCGCGGAACTGCCCGAGGAACTGCGTGGCCTGATCCCGGGGGCCACCGTCACCGTCCACTGACCCCCTGACCCCCTGACCC
>NZ_SMJY01000013.1:0-56171 GCF_004348355.1 Micromonospora sp. KC721
GTGGGAGGGAGGGCACCCACCCGTCCGGCCCCACCGTCGCGTCGGCGGCTGCCCGCAGCAGGCGACAACTCTCAGGATGGCTCTGCGTAGCGGTTGACCATCGTGGCGGCGCGGTTGTGCAGCAGGGTGCGCAACGACCGTGGGGACAGGGCTTCCGCGCCGGTGCTGAGCTGCCACAGCGCCCACTCGGCGTGTCGTAGATCCTGGAACGTCACCTCCAGTCGCAGCCAGCCGTCCGCGTCAGGTTCCTCGGCGCGGACGGCCACCGCGGTGTTCAGCAGTTCCTCCCGCCGCCTCGGGTTCACCCGTACCAGCACGGCGATGTGGTCGCTGGACAGAAACTGCGCGCAGCGTTCCCGCCACGCCCGGTCCAGATCGATCCGGGTCGGTCGCTGTGCCGGTTCAGGGAGTTCCTCGGCTGCCAACATTCGCGACAGCCGGTAGGTGCGGTCCGCGCCAGATCTCGTGGCCAGCAGGTAGCCCCGGTCGCGTACGGTGACCAGGCCGATCGGGTCCACCGTGCGCCACTGTGGTGGCTGGCCGGTGGCGGCGTAGTGGATGCGCAGCTTGCGCCCGGCGAGCACCGCCCGTCGAACCTCGATCATCGTTGTGTCGGGGACCTCCTTGTTGGCCAGCCGGCGGGAGAGCAGATCGGTCTCCGGCTCGACGAGAAATCGCTGGACCGCGTCGCTGGCGGTGGCCCGATGGCTCTCGGGCAGCGCGTCGACGACCTTGCGCATGGCCGAAGCGAGCGCCGAGCCAAGGCCGAACACCTGCTCGCCGCGCCCCGAGCCGGCGGTGAGCAGGGCAAGGGCCTCGTCGTGGTTCAGTCCGGTGAGCTCGGTCCGGAAACCGGGCAACAACCCGAAACCGCCGTGCCGGCCGCGTTCGGCGTAGACCGGAACGCCGGCCGCGGACAGCGCCTCGATGTCGCGCAGCACGGTGCGGGTGGACACCTCCAGTTCGCGGGCCAGCGTGTCCGCAGTCAGCCGACCGCGCTGGCGCAGCAGCAGCACCAGCGAGACCAACCGGTCGGCGCGCACGCGGGAACTCTATCGGAATACACGACCAAGGATGTCGTGATTTGCCGGGAGGCTTATCCACACGGCGCCAGGAACGGCTGTGCCGAGCCGGTGGGCGTACGTACTTTCGACGGACCGAATGGAGCTGGTTGTGGCAGTGGAACGAGTGGCGGTAAACCCGTGGACGTGGTCGGTGGAGATGGGATTCAACCAGGGGGAGGTCGTTTCCGGGCACACCCGGACCCTGTACTGCTCCGGGCAGACCGCGATGAGCAGCGACGGCAAGCCTGAGCATGCCGGGGACATGGCCGCCCAGCTGGCGCTGAGCCTCGACAACCTGGAGGCGGTGCTCGCCGAGGCCGACATGTCCCTCGCGAACCTCGTCCGACTCAACGTCTACACCACCGACGTCGATCTGCTGTTCCCGCACTACGGCGTGCTGGCCTCGCGGCTGGGCGCGGCGGGGGTGGCACCGACCACCACGATGCTCGGAGTGACACGGCTGGCGATCCCCACCCTGATGGTCGAGCTCGAGGGAACCGCCGTCGCCTGATAGGACCTCGCCATCCCGCTACTCGTGCCGGTCCAACCGGCACGAGTAGCGGGCAGAGACCGGTGAAGATCGGCCATGTCGCGAAGCCGCGGGCGGACAACGCCGACCGCATGCAGAAAGCCCCCGGTTGTCTTGTCCTCGCTCCCGCGCTCACGATCGTCTACGGCCTGGTCCGGCTACGAGACCGGCCTGGTCGTGCCCGAGCAGAAGGAGCCCGAGCAGTCGCCGATGCCCTGTTCGCTTTCCGATCGGGGTTGCTGGACATCGATCATCGCCTTACGCTGGCCCCGCTTCCTTTTCCTTTCCTCACGGGGTCTTCATGCGCAGAATTCGCAGTCTGCTGAGCGCGCTCGTCGTCGGGACATGCGCCACCGCCGCATTGCCGGGGGTGGCGCTCGCCGTGCCGGCCGCGCCGTACACGGTTCTCACCGTCGATGTCGGGGACCACACCGGGGGATACCCCCTCTCGCAGTCCGGTGTCTACGACACCACCAATGCGACCGTGTCCGTCACGCCGAGTGGGCAGGACCGGCTGGCGGTCAGAGCCTCGCAGTCAGGCTCCTACGTCGACCTCAGCATTGGCCCGCCCACCGGTCAGACGTGGCAGGAGGGCCAGAGCTACCCGGCGGCCCGGTTCGCCGACGCGACGACGGCCAGTCTGGACCTCAACTCGGACCACCGCGGCTGCGGGCATTCCTCGGGATCGGTCACCGTTCGCGAGGTCGGTCGCAACGCCGAGAACGGTCTGGTCGACCGGTTCGCCGCCTCCTACGAGTACAGCTGCGTAGACGCCGCCGGCTCCAGGGGTGTGATCAGCGGCGAGCTGCGCTGGAACTCGGGGCTGGACTACGGGGTGGCCCACGGCACGCCGAACCCGGTTGGTTTCGGCTACCAGGAGCTCGCGGTCCGGAGCGCGGCGAAGACGGTCACCTTCCGCTCGGTCGGCACGAAGCCGATCACCTTCGGCGCGGCCAGCATCGGCGGCCCCACCCCCGCCGCGTTCAGCGTGCTGAGTTCCCAGTGCACGGGCAGGACCCTCGCCCCCGGCGAGACCTGCACGGTCTCCGTCGCGACGCAACCCACGAAGGCGGAGCTGCAGACGGGCAGCCTGCTGCTGGCTGACGACAGTTCCTCGGGCACCCGCCGCGTCCAGCTCTCGGTGGAGGGTTTCCGGGGAGTCACCGGCACCTACTACCCGTTGTCGCCGAAGCGGCTGATGGACACCCGGTCCGGCCTCGGTGCGCCGAAGGCGAAGATCGGCACGGGCCGGAAGGTGGACCTCCAGGTCGCCGGTCGAGGCGGTGTGCCGAGCAACGGTGTCGGCTCCGTCGTGCTGAACGTGACCGTCACCAATCCCACCGCCAGCAGCTTCCTCACCCTCTACCCGGCCGGGGTGAGCCGGCCGACCGCCTCGTCGATCAACTTCCCGAGGAACTGGCTGGGCTCGAACAACGTCACCGTCAAGCTGGGCTCCGGTGGCAAGGTGTCGGTCTACAACCATGCCGGCTACACCGACGTGGTGGTGGACGTGGTCGGCTTCTACGCGGCGAACAACTCGCTGTCCGGTCGGGGCATGGGCGGGCAGTACCACTGGGTCAAGCCGTTCCGGCTCTTCGACACCCGCACGGACGGAGGTGTGCTCCCGGCCGGTTACTACATCCGGAGCTGGGTGAACTTCGGGCAGTACAACTCCAACATCCGGGCGTTGGTCCTCAACATCACCGCGGTCTCGCCCAGGAAGGCGGGCTTCCTGAGCGCCTGGTCCACAGTGGGTGACGTGCCCACCTCGTCCACCGTCAACTACGCGGCCGGCAAGGTCGTGCCCAACCTGGCCTTCGTGGAGACCAGTCCGTGCTACGAAGGCTGCGGTAGCGGCTACGGCGTACCCCAGTTCGGCGTCTACACCTCGCAGACCACGCACATGGTCGTGGATCTGGTCGGTGTGATCGACGACGGCACCGTGCCGGACGGACTGCGGTTCACGCCGATGAGCCCGACCCGGATCGCTGACAGCCGTAGCGCCCAGGGCATTCCGGGCGCGCTCGGGCCGAACGCGACGCGCACGGTCACCGCGCCGCCGAGCATTGTCACCGACGCGACCGAGGTGCTGGCGATGAACGTCACCGCCGTGTCGCCCACCAACAACACGGTGCTCACGGTCTGGCCCGCGGACTACGACATGCCCAGGCCGTCAACCAGCAACCTCAACCCGGTCGCCGGGCAGACCGTGTCGAACGCGGTGATGGGGGTCATCGGCCCGCAGGACGGGTTCCACGTGCACAACCACTCCGGCACCACCCATGTCGTCGCCGACGTGGTGGGCACGTTCTGGCTCTACCCGGGTACGGCCACCCCGACGAGGACCGCCGGTGTGGCCGCGGCGGACACCGATCGGGTCAGGGTGCTCGGTTCGGGGGTCGGTGCGCCGGTTCGCGGCTGAGGCGACGGAAGGGGTGCCCCGGTCGATCGGGGTACCCCTTCGTTCGCCTCAGCCGGTGGCGGTGTGACGGCGGGACGTCAGCAGCCGGCCCACCGCACCGGCGTGACCCGGCCGCCTTCGCGGCGGTCGTTGCGGAATCCGACAATGACGCTCAATGACGCTGGTGTCCGCGATGGCGTTGGCGCCGACGTTCACGCCCTCACCACTGCCGGGCAGGATGCGCGTGGCAGTGCCCCGGGCGACGACCTCATCGCCGATGACCGTCCCGCGGGCGTTGACGTCAGTCACCCAGGCCAGCTTGTCGGGGATCCGTGACCACGAGCCGTTCCGCAGGTCCCACCGCACCCGCACGGAGCTCTGGCCGCCGAGGTCGACCAGGCCGATCGCCCAGTGCCCCTGCGCCGTGTGGACCTGGGTCCACCGTGCGCCCGGCACGGTCAGGGTTTCGACCCGGCCGTCGGGGCGGCGCACCCAGCTGGTCCACGCACCGAACTCCCCGGCGTAACCGACGATGGTGCCGTCCTGGGTGATCCCCGCTGCCGCGGCGTCGGCCGGAGCATCCAGCATCTCGTACGTGCCGGGTCGGGCCGCCGGCCAGCGCAGCGGCGAGGTCCGGCCGGTGTCGACCTCCTGGACAAAGCCGACGATGTCACCGGCCTTGTTGATAGCCTCCGCCATGACGTATCCGGGCGGGGCCGGCAGCAGTTCCAGGGTCCCGTTCCGGTAGGCCCACGGCCGGCTCCGTCCGGTGATCGCGCCGTTGCCGACCACGACGCCCCGGGCGTTGACGTCGGCCACCGAGCCGGCCAGCGATGACTCGATCGTGGTGAGTCGTCCCCGGTCCCAGACCAGCAGCAGCAACTGGTTGCCGTCCTCCTCGATCCGCAGGCCGGTACCGGCGACGAACCGCCCGGTCGGGTCGACGGCATCCGCCTCGCCCCGGTAGGCGTCGGCGGGGAACGGCAGGCTGATGAGGTTGCAGGCGCTGGCGGATCTCGGCGCGGCGGTCGCCGCCCCGGAGGCGGCGACGGCGAAGGAGGCGGACAGCAGACCGGCGACGGCCGCCGTGAGCATCCGGTGTCGAGCAGAGTAGGTCATCGTCATCTCCCCCTGTCGGGCCCGGACCTATCCGGGCGGTGTCATGACCGACTGACGCCCCGGGGGTGACACGGGTTGCGAGCTGTCGTCTGGCGGACATCTCCTTCCGGTGCCGATGCGCTGCCGAGATGTCGGACGGGGGAGGTCGCGCGTAGCCGGCTGAGACGAAGCGGCGGCTGAACCCGGATGTCGGGTCCAGCCGCCGCTCACGCGCGTCGTCTATCGCAGGGCGCGGCGGTCGCGCCGCCCCACCGTTCCGGCGACGAGGGCCACGCCGGCCGCGGCGAGCACCACCTGGATGAGCAGTTCCACGAAGCTGAAGCC
This sequence comes from Micromonospora sp. KC721, assembly GCF_004348355.1. Classification (NCBI taxonomy): domain Bacteria; kingdom Bacillati; phylum Actinomycetota; class Actinomycetes; order Micromonosporales; family Micromonosporaceae; genus Micromonospora; species Micromonospora sp. KC721. The sequence continues at coordinate 5,438 of NZ_SMJY01000013.1, forward strand.
GGACGTGCTGACGCCTGCGGCTCGAGCGATCACGGTGCCCAGCAGCGCTGCGCCGACACCGATGAGCATGGTCAGCCAGATCGGGATGTTCTGCTTGCCGGGTACGACCAGGCGACCGAGCGCACCGATGATGAGACCGACGATGAGTGCGCTGATGATGCCGGTGACGCTCATGGATTCCTCCTTGTTACGTGTCGTCCGGATCGATGTTTCCGCTAGGCCGGCGTACCAAACATGACGGTGCTGTGACGCAGGCGGCCGGACGTGCGGCGGCCGGCTGGCGGGCCGTTCGGCCAGGGCCGGCACGGCGTGGCAGCCGGTCGCCCCGCCGCCGGCGGGCAGGACCGCCGAGGTCCGGGGTCATCATGTGAGCCTCTACGTGATGTCGTCGGCGATGCGCAGGATGAGTCTGCGGGACTCTGTCAGGGGGCCGCAATCCCGGCGTGTTGAATCGTTTAACTGCCACCGATCGCGTAGCGTGCAAATCGACGCCTATCAAGATCCGAGGATGTGCGAGGGCGCATTGCTGTCCGAATTGGGAGCGCTCCCAGTCCTGGTCGGCGGTGGGGGTCAGGAGACGCGACCGGCGAAGTAGGCGTCAGCTGTTGGTGACCGGCAGGAAGGGAAAGGCATGAGGATCAGGCACCCCGCCCGCATCGCCGTGGGCGCGATCGCCCTGGCGACGCTGGTGAGCACGGCGATGTTCGCGGCGCCCACCCCGGCGCAGGCGATCTTCGGAACCGCGGACATCAAGCCGATCGAGAGCAACATCGCCGCCAAGTTCTGGGCCTCGGCCACGGCGAGCAGCGGTGCATCCACCGCTCGACTGGCCATCGACGGCGACCCGACGACGTCCTGGTACGCGGACCGCGCCAGCGCCCACCAGCTGACCGTCGATCTCGGCGGCACGTACGACAACCTGCGCAAGGTCAAGGTTCTGTTCCCGGACCGCGGCGCGGTGTACCGGTACGTCGTCGAGGCGTCGTCCGACGGCCAACGGTGGAAGACCATCGCCGACCGGTCCCGCACCCGGGGCGCGTCGCGTGGGGCGGTGCACCTGTTCACCCGCCCGGGAACGCGCTTCGTCCGACTCACGGTCACCGGGGTGTCGGGCCGCGCCAGGGTCGGGATCAGCGAGATCCAGGTCTTCAACTACCTGCGTGACGATCTCATTCTCGGTGCCGACCAGTCCTGGGTGGACGACTACCAGGCCCGGCAGTACTGGGTCGACCCGCTGGCCACCGACCGGGGCGCCGGGCCGCACCTGCTCGACGTGGCCAAGGACCGGGGCATGGAATACACCCGCCTGCGCATCTTCAACGAGCCGCGGAACGAGAGCAACGGCGAGCTGACATCCGTCCCGCGTCAGGGGCCGGAGCGCTCCCTGGCGTCGGCCCGGTCGATCAAGGAACGAGACATGGGTCTCGGAATCGACTTCCACTACGCGGACTCGTGGGCGGATCCGAGCAAGCAGCCGAAGCCGCGCGCCTGGGCCCAACTGGAGTTCGACGACCTGACGCAGGCCGTGTACGACTTCACCGCCGACTACCTCCGTCGGCTGATCGAGCAGGGCACCACGCCGGACAAGGTCGCCGTCGGTAACGAGATCATCAACGGCTTCATGTACGGCGACGAGGCGGCGCTGATCGGCACGACCGCCCCGCCGTACTTCGTCAACCAGGCCGACATCTACCAGTCGAAGCCGGGCGGTGGCCTGCTGTGGCGGTACTGGGGGTCGACGGACCCGGTCGAGCAGCGGCTCTACGACGAGGCGTGGGACCGGTTCACCACTCTGGCCGCATCCGGGATCAGGGCCGTCCGCGACGCGTCACCGCAGTCCAAGGTCGAGATTCACGTGATCGTCGGCACCAACCGGCTTGCCAAGACCATGGAGTTCTGGCACCAGTACCTCACCCGGGTGAAGGCGAAGGGGCAGAACCCGGACGTGCTGGCCATCTCGTACTACCCCGAGTGGCACGGTACGCCCGAGGCACTGGAGCGCAACCTGCACACGATGGCGACGACGTACCCCGACTACGAGATCGAGGTCGCGGAGACCTCCTACCCCGCGTCGGGCGGCGACGGTTCGCCGATGCCGAACTCCCCCTTCCCACGCACCGTCCAGGGCCAGGCCGACGCGATCCAGCGGGTCTTCCAGGCTGCCAACGATGTGGTGAACAACCAGGGCACCGGCGTGTTGGTCTGGGAGCCGGCGGGCTGGCAGACGATGTTCCGGGCCGTTCCCGGCATGACGAACACCTGGGAACCGCACGCGTCGATCAACGTGTTCAACGCCAGCCAGGCCAAGCACATCGTCGAGGACACCGTCTACACGGCCACCCGGGTACGCACCAGACCGGTGCTGCCGCCCGCCGTCCGCGTGCTCACCACCGCGAACGGCACGGTGACCACCAGCCCTGTCCGCTGGCAGGCGTTGCCGGAAGGGGCGACCGACGCGCCGGGCGAGGTGAGGATCACCGGTACGACCGCGGTGGGACCGGTCACCGCGGTCATCGACGTGGTCGGGCGGGACGGTCAGACCAGGAGCTGACGAGGCAACAGGGGTGGGGCGGTGCGCGGCTGACGGTCTGGTGGCGCACACCGCCCCGCCCTGGCGTCCGCTGTCCTGCCGCCCCCACCGACGAACCGACGAACCGTGCACCGCCGCGAACGTCAGGTCGGCCGCCCCCTGACGTTCGCGGAAGCGTGCCGCCGATACCGATGGCAGGTCGGCCGGTTGGGACGCGTCATGGTGGAGCCGCGTGCCTCCGCTCGCTGGCGCAGCCGTGCCGGCGGGTCACTGTGCCGTCGCCACATCCGGCCGCCCCGGCCGGCTCACGCCGTGCTCGGTCAGCGGCAGCAGAGGCCGACGGCGGCGCGCGAGCGCAAGGCCGACGCCGCACCGCCTTGTGGCGGCTGTCGGGTGCCCGCAAACCGGTCGAGCCGGGGCAACCTGCCCGGGCGTACCGATTCGTGGCGGCAGTGCGGTATTCCCATTTTTCCTGACCCGCAGGTGATGTGCGGAACGAAGTCGACACGCTGGCGTCGCAATTAATTGAGTCAATTGTTTCTTGGTGGTGTCAGTCGCTGCCGCCGAAGCCAGTTGAGCGGATCGAAGAGCAGGGAACCCATCGATAGAAGTTATTAAGGCGGAGTTTGTTCGGATCGCTCCGATGGGTCGTTCTGGCTGGTCATATCCCCCTTTGGGTGGCCTGCTCGACCGCCGGAGAAAAATGTCGGTGATCTGTCATTGCCCGGGGATTCCGATCAATCAAAAACTCTGAATACGATGCGGGGGCCCGAATGGAGCACCACCGACAAGGGGGTATCTCTTGAAACCCGTCCTGCAATGGTCCGCAATGGCCGGCCTCACGCTCGCGCTGGTCGTGACCGCTGCGCCCGCCGCCCAGGCGGCGCCCTCCGGAAGCGACCGGAACGGCAACACCACCACCGTCGCCCGCACCAGTGACGGTCGCGCGATCACCAGTGAGGCGGTCGCCAAGGAGGTCGCCGCCTACTGGACGCCGGAGCGGATGGCGAAGGCCGTGGACCTGACCTTCGCGAAGCCCGCGGGCTCCGCGCAGTCGCAGAGCCGTGCGCCGCGGCCCGACGGTAAGGCGGGCGCGGTCGCGCCCATGGCGTCGCGTCTTGCCAGCACCGACGACCTCCGTGTCCAGCTCAACGAGTCGCAGACCGTCGGCAAGGTGTACTTCAACACCCCCGGTGGCGGTCTCGCCTCCTGCTCGGCCAGCACCGTCGCCAGCGGCAAGCGGCGACTGGTCATGACCGCCGGCCACTGCGTGCACCAGGGGCGCGGCGGTCAGTGGTACACGAACTGGCAGTTCGTCCCCCGGTACCGCAACGGGGCCCGGCCGTTCGGCACGTTCGTGGCCTACAGCCTCGCGACCCGTACCGCATGGGCCAGCAGTGGCAGCTTCGACGAGGACATGGGTATCGCCATCATGAACAACGGCGGTATCTACGGTGCGAAGGTCGTCGAGACGGTCGGCGGCAACGGCCTGCGCTGGAACTACGGCTACAACGTCTACGTCACCGCGCTCGGCTACCCGTCCAACCTGGGCGGCGGCGAGAGCCAGTACTACTGCCAGGGCAACACCTGGCACGCCGGCGGTCAGCAGATCCGGATGTACTGCAACATGACCTACGGATCCAGCGGCGGCCCCTGGCTGCAGGAATACAACGACCAGACCGGCTACGGGTACATCAACAGCGTCGTGAGCCACGGTGACAACCCGGGCAACGGACAGTTCGACGGCCCGTACTTCGACAACGACATCAAGAGCCTCTACGACTACGCGGAAAGCATCTCCCCCGCGTAAGTCACAGGTGCGAAGGAAGCCCCGGCCATGGCCGGGGCTTCCCACGCTGTGCCATTTCCACGACGGAGCGAACCGATTACCGACCACCGTTCCGACGGCTTTCCGTCAGGCCGACGACGCCTCAGCCGGCATCCTGCTCGTCCGGCTGGTGAGGCCTGTCGCGGCCTCGGGTGATGACGCTGAACCGGCCGTCGGATTCCATTCGGACCTCGCATACGTCGGCAAGGTCGTCGACGCCCTGCTGACGGAGTTTCCCGTACAACTCCCCGTCGGTGACGAGTTCCCGGCGCATGTTGCGGCGCAGGATCTGCCCGTCGCGGACGAGCAGGAGAGGGCGTGGCCGGATGAGCCGGGCGGCGGCGGGCCAGCGGTAGGCCAGCGCGTCGAGCAGGTACGACCAACCGATGATCACCACCACCAGGAGCACCCCGTCGGTGACCGAGGTGTAGTCGTCGGCCATGCCGTTCTGGGCGGCGTCGGCGATCAGCACGATGACCAGCAGATCCGTCACACCGGTGGTGCCGCTCTCCCGCTTGAGCAGCACCCGCAGCAGGAAGAACAGCGCCAGATAGATGACGCTGCCCCGGACGACGATCTCCAGCGGCGGGCTGTCCGGGGTGAAGATGCGCTTCCAATCGGCCACGGCGGCGGATACCCGCACTTCCGGGTGTCAACCATCCCAGGAACCGGCGGACGCCGTCGGCTCAGCGCAGCCAGGGAACGGAGCGGTCGAGCAGTCCTCGCTGCGTGAGTTCCCGACGCAGCGGAATCTCCCCGTCGACGTACCCATCCCACCCGACACCCCAGTAGTTCGCGGTGGGTGAAGAAGCTGTCGAGAACAGGTGCGGATGGCGTGCGCTCAGCGGAGTTGCGGGAGCAGCGGCAGACGGATCTCGAACGTCGTGCCGACTCCCAGTTCGCTCGCGACGGAGACGGTGCCACCGTGGTCGGCCACGATCTGCCGGACGATCGCGAGTCCCAGACCGCTGCCACCCGTGCTCCGGCCCCGCGCCGCATCCGCCCGCCAGAACCGGTCGAAGACGTACGGCAGGTGTTCGGGCGTGATCCCGGTGCCGGTGTCGGCCACGGTGATCGCCGCCTGCGCTCCGGCCTGGGTGGCGGTCAGGGTGACCGAGCCAGCGGCGGTCGCCCGGAGGGCGTTCGTGACGAGGTTCCCCAACACCTGCCGCAGCCGGTCCGGGTCCGCGTTCACGAGGGTCGGGCCGGCGGCCGACGCCAGCAGGAGCACCCCGGCGGCGTCGGCGACCGCCTGGTGGGCGATCCGGCAGGTCTCCAGCAGCTCGGCGAGGTCCACCACCGAGTGGTGGTAGACCAGGGCACCCGCCTCGGCCAGGGCCAGGTCCTGCAGGTCGTCCACGATCCGTTGCTGCAGTACCGCCTCCTCGTGCAGGGAGGCGAACAGCGCCGGCCCCGGGTCCACCACCCCGTCCTTGAGTGCCTCCAGATATCCGCGAACGTTGGCCAGCGGGGTACGCAGCTCGTGCGCCACGTCCGCGATCAGCCGACGCTGCCGCTCCTCGCCTCGTTGCAGCGAATCGGCCATCCGGTTGAAGGAGCGGGCGAGCACCGCCAGTTCGTCCTGGCCCACCACGGGCACCCGCTCGGTGAGGTCACCGGCCCCGAGTCGGCGGGAGGCGCTGGTGAGCGCTTCGATCGGGCGCAACACCCGCCGGCTGACCAGCAGTGAACCCGCGATCGCGAGCACCGCGACCAGGCCGGTGGCGAGCAACACCGGCCCCACCGCCAGCGGTGGGGCCGCGGCCTCGTCGCGCGCACCGACGTAGACCTCCAGCGTCTGCGGGGCGAACTCGGCGACGCGCTGGCTGAAAGCCTGCCGGAGGCAGCGCGTGAACAGTTCCCCGTCGGCCGGCTCATCAGCCCTCGGTCGTTCCGGGGCCGGGCTGCGGAACACTCTGGGCGAGGCCTCGGGCCCAACACACGCCGACACCGTCTCCTGGTCCGCGCGTTGTACGTGACTGGACGGGGTGGCCACGCAGTGGGGACTGTCGGCGGTGCTGGTCGGGTAGTGCGGCACGCCGTACGGGCCGTCCGTCATGACGACCTCGACGCCCATCCGGGTCAGGCAGGCGGCGTAGTGGACTCCTTGCCGGTAGTGGCCGATCTGGGCCGCGATCTCGTGGACGACGCCGAGCGGTGCTTCCGTCTCCGGCAGGTCCAGCGTTGGCCGGGGGTTCACCGAGATCGGCGGGCCGGTCACCTCGCGAGCACCTCTCCCCTGGAGGTGGTCGGTGTCCACCAGCACCTCGCCGCCCTCGGTGATGAGCCGGATCCGCTGCCCCGTCTGCTGGTGCAACTGTTCCACTACCCTGGTGACGCCCTCCCAGGTGCCGTGCCGCATCCCGTACCCGCGAAGCTTGTCGGTGATCAACGAGGTGATGTTCTGGTCGGCAGTCGCCGACTCGGTGATCTGCTGCGACGCCTGTCGCAGCACCAGCCACGCGGTCGCGGCGGTGGCGGTCACCGCGACGAGCGCCACCAGCGCGAGCACCCGCAGGCGGAAACTCATCGGGACGGCACCTGCTCGGCCAGCCGGTATCCGCGTCCGTAGACGGTCTGCACGTACCGGGGACGGGTGACATCCGCCTCGATCTTGCGACGTAGGTTCACCACGTGCACGTCCACCGTGCGCTCCAGCACGAAGTGGTCGAACCCGAATGCCTTGTCGATGATCTGGGCCCGGGTGAAGACCCGTCCCGGGTCCGCGGCGAGCACCTCCAGGATGCCGAACTCCTTGGCCGTCAGGGTCACCGGCCGCCCGGCCACCCGCACCTCGAACCGGCCCGGATCGACCTCCAGATCGCCTACGGCGAGCACCTTCCGGTCGCCCGCGCCGACCACCCTGGCGCGCCGCAGCAGCGCCCGTACCCGGGCCACCAACTCGCGCGGGCTGTACGGCTTGGTCATGTAGTCGTCGGCACCGACGTCGAGGCCGAGCAGGATATCGTCCTCGGTGGTCCGGGCGGTGAGCAGGAGGATCGGCATGTCCGACTCCGCCCGCAGCCTCCGGCACACGTCCAGCCCGCCGATCCTGGGCATCATGATGTCGAGCACGACCAGGTCGGGGCGGCGGGCCTGGCACTGCTCAAGTGCGGACCGGCCGTCGCCGACCACCAGCGTGCTGTGTCCTTCCCGCTCCAGATAGAGCTGGATCAGACGGGCCTGCTTCGGATCGTCCTCGGCGATCAGGATTCGGGCGTTCATGTCTCATTCTGGCCGGCGGGGGCCGCGGTGGCGGTGAAGAAGTCGTGAAGGCCGCCTCACGATACGTCCCAGCCGAGGCAGCCCGCCGCCCGCGCCGGATCGGGACCCGACGCCGACGACCGGCGCTGTTACCCGGCTGTTACGCCCCGGTGAAGTCGCTGCCGTGAACCGCTTCCATCGTGGACCCGAGGTGCCGCGATGACGGAGGCCGGCACCGAGACGGGCCGGACAAGGAGGAGACAGATGCGGATCAGGAGCGGACTCACGGTGTTGGTGCTCGTGGCCGCCGGGCTGGTCGCCGGTGCGGGTGCCGGCACGGCCGCGAGCACCGGCGCGGCGGCGACCGGGTCGCCGTACTGCGGGATCACCTGGGGCAGTGGGGCGAAGGCGGCCGGCTCGCTGAGCAGCGCCCCACTGGTGGAGGTACGGACGGGCCGGCACGACTGCTTCGACCGGGTGGTCTTCGAGTTCGCCGGTCCGGTGAGCGGCTACACCGTCACCTACGGCGAGACATGGACGGAGGGTGAAGGACTGCCGCTGTCGCCGTACACCGCCGGGGACGAGCTGTTGCGGGTCTCGTTGCAGGCCCCGGCGTACGACGACGGTCACGCCGCCACCGTCCCCTACCGGGTCGGCGAGCACGCGGCCAACGTGCTGCGCCACCGGACGCTGCGCGACGTGGTGTTCGGTGGCAGCTTCGAGGGCTACACCACCTTCGCGGTGGGGGTGCGGGCGCGGCTGCCGTTCCGGGTGGCCGTCCTGTCCGGCCCCGGCGCGCACAGCCGGATCGTGCTCGACGTCGCCCACCAGTGGCAGGAGTGACAACCGGGCGGGCCCGGCGTCGTCCGGGCCCGTCACACCAGCCGTTTCGGCAGGTCAGCAGGGCCTCCAACGGGGCTACGCTCACCGCATGGAAGGCCGGGTGCTCATCGTCGAGGACGACGCCTCCATCCGTGAGGTCACCGCCCTCGGCCTGCGCCGTGCCGGCTTCCGGGTCGACACCGCCGTCGACGGCCGGTCCGGGCTGACCACGTGGCGGGCCCGACCGGTCGACCTGATTGTCCTGGACGTGATGCTGCCGGGCCTGGACGGGTTCGAGGTGTGCCGGGAGATCCGGCGGACCAGCCGGGTGCCGATCCTCATGCTGACCGCCCGGACGGACACCATCGACGTGGTCGTCGGGCTCGAGTGCGGCGCCGACGACTACCTGCGCAAGCCGTTCGACCTGCCGGAGTTGGTCGCCCGGGTCCGGTCGGTGCTGCGCCGGGCCACCGACCCGCCGGCACCGACCACCATCGAGGTCGGTGCGTTGGAGATCGACCCGGCCAGCTTCGTGGCCCGCAAGCACGGGCGGGATCTGGCGCTGACCGCCACCGAGTTCCGGCTGCTGCTGGAGCTGGCCCGCCGGCCGGGGCAGGTCTTCACCCGCGAACTGCTGCTGGAGCGGGTGTGGCAGCACGACTTCCTCGGCGACTCCCGGCTGGTGGACGTGGCGGTGCAGCGCCTGCGCGCCAAGGTCGAGGACGACCCGGCCCACCCCCGGCTGATCCGGACGGTGCGGGGTGCCGGCTACAAGCTGTCACCGGCGTGAGGGAGGTGCCCGGTGCGTGGGTGGCAGCAGGGCAAAGGGCACCCGACAGCTGACCCCGTCGTCCCCGGCCGCCTGCGCCGGCGGCTGACCGTGGCGATCGTGCTGGTCGCCGGGGTCTCCGCCGGGCTGCTCGCCGGCGGGTCGTACGCGCTGCTGCGGCAGGCCCGGTTCGACGCCTCGGTGCAGCAGTCCGCGGCGGACGCCCGTTACCGGTTGGTGCTCGCCGGGCAGTTCGTGCCGCTCACCGCGCAGCGCCGCGGTGAGCTGCTGACGAGCTTCGAGGGCAGCGGTCGGCACGTGGTGCTCGTCGACGACGGGACGTACCCGTCGCACCCCGGGTACGCGCCCCCGCTGGGCGGGACGCTGCGGGCGACCGTGGCAGCCGGGCAGCTCGGCTACCAACGCTCCGCCCCGCAGGCCCGGCCCCGGCTGCTCGTGGTCGGCGGTCGCATCCCCGGCTCGACCGCCGAGCTGTACGTGGTCACCGTCGAGGACGACATCGCCGCCGAACTCGACCAGCTCCGCACCGCGCTGCTGGCCGGGTGGGTACTCGTCGTGCTGCTCGCCGCCGCCGTGGGGCACACCCTCGCGCGCCGCACGTTGGAACCGGTGGGCCGGGCCAGCCGGGCAGCCCGGGCGCTCACCGAAGGGCTGCTCGCCACCCGGCTGCCGGTCCGGGGCCGGGACGAGTTCAGCGTCTGGGCCGCCTCGTTCAACGAGATGGCCGAGGCGCTCCAAACCAAGATCGAGGCGCTGTCCCGGGCGCAGGCCCGGGAGCGGCGGTTCACCGCCGACGTGGCGCACGAGCTGCGTACCCCCGTCACCGCTCTGGTGGCCGCGGCCTCGCTGCTGCGCGACCACCTGGATGACCTGCCCGCCGACGCCCGCCGGGCCGGGGAACTGCTGGTCACCGACGTGATTCGGCTTCGTCGGCTGGTGGAGGACCTGATGGAGATCTCCCGCCTGGACGCCGGCCGGGAACCGCTCGCCGTGACCACGGTCGACGCCGCGGCGCTGCTGCGGTCGATCCTGCGGGCCCGGGCCTGGACCGGGCGGGTGGCCGTCGACGTGGCCCGCGTCGCGTTGCGGACCGACCCCCGCCGGCTGGAACGGGTCCTCGGCAACCTACTCGCCAACGCGGTCGAGCACGGCGGCGGCGTGGTGCGCGCCCGCGCCCACCACGCCGGTCCGGATGTCGTCTTCGAGATCACCGACGAGGGCCCGGGCATTCCCGCCGAGCACCTGCCCCGGATCTTCGACCGCTTCTACAAGGTCGACCCCGCCCGCTCCGGCCCCGGCAGCGGGCTCGGCCTGGCGATCGCCCGGGAGAACGCCCGCCTGCTCGGCGGCCGGTTGAGCGTGGACAGCACACCCGGCGCCGGCACCCGGTTCCGGTTCGCGCTGCCGGCGGCGGGCCCGCCGACCGCCGCCGGGGAAGCCGGCGGCGAACAGCCCGGCACACCGGGGGGTGCGCCGTGAGACGCGCGGCGGTCAGGCTGGGCGTGGCCGTCCTGCTCCTGCTCGGCGGATGCGGGTCGCCCCGGTCGGGCTCCCTCGGGCCGGCGCCGACGGCGGCCCCGGTCGCCACGCCGAGCCCGCCCACCACCGTCGCGCCGCCGCCGACCAGCGCACCGGCCGGACCGCCGCGCCCGACCGGGACCAGCACGCCACCGGCCCCCACCACGCCGCCGACCGGTACGGTCACCGTCGAGCTGTGGTACACCCGGGACGGGCGGATCGTCCCAACCAGGCGTACCCGTCCGACAATCCTGACCACCTCCCGCCTGGCGCTGGCCGAGCTGGCGGCCGGGCCGACGGCGGTGGAGGCAGCCGCCGGGCTGGCCACGCTGGTGCCCACCGGCGTCGAGGTCACCCGGATCGCCGACGGGACGGCGGTGCTCGCGGCGGTGCCGACGACCGGCGGGCCGGCCGCCGTGCGGCTGCGGGAAGCGCAGATCGTCTGGACGCTCACCCAGTTCCCCACGGTGCGGCGGGTCCGCTTCGGCTCCGCCGCTCCGGTGGACCGCGCCGACTACGCGGACCTGCTCCCACCGATCGTGGTGACCTCTCCCGGCATCGGCGCCCGGGTAGCCGGCCCGGTCACGGTGGCCGGGACGGCGGACGTGTTCGAGGCCACCGTCAGCGTGCGCGTCCTGGACGCCGCCGGCCGCGAGATCGCCACGACGTTCACCACCGCCACCTGCGGCACTGGCTGCCGGGGCGACTACCGGGTACTGGTGGACTACGGTCTGGACCGCGAGCAGGCCGGCACAGTCGAGGTGTACGAGGTGTCGCCGGTGGACGGGTCGCGGACCAATCTCGTCGCGGTGCCCGTACGGCTCGCCGCCCGCCCCTGACGACACCGACGCGTGGACCCGTCCCCCTCCGCCACCGCCCGTTGGTCGCCGCCGGAGCCACCGAGGTCGCCGGACCGACTGACCAGCCACCGCGTACCGCCGCTTGCGCTGGAAGCGGTTCCAACGCTTACCGTCCGGGCATGGACAGCACGCCACTGGGGCAACAGGTCATCCGGCGGTACCGGCACGAGGACCACGACGCGGTGTACGACATCTGCGTCCGTACCGCCGACGCGGGCGGCGACGCCCGCGGGAAGTACGCCAGCGACGACCTGATGCCCGACCTGTTCGCCGGCCCCTACCTGCATCTCGAACCGGAGCTGGCCTTCGTGCTGGCCCAGGGGGAGCGGGTCGTCGGGTACGTCATCGGCACGGCGGACACGCCCGCCTTCGTACGCGCCTACCGTGAGCAGTGGATTCCGCGGCTGGCGCACCGGTATCCGGCACCCACCCGGCCGCCCCGCACGCCGGACGAGGAGATGATCGCCCAGCACCACCGGCCGGAGCGGATGCTGCTGCCGCAACTGGCCGACCATCCGGCGCACCTGCACATCGACCTGCTGCCGGAGGCTCAGGGCGCGGGCCATGGTCGCCGCCTGGTCGAGACCTTCCTCGCCGCCGCCGCGCAGGCCGGGGCGGGGGCGCTGCACGTCGGCATGGTGACCGCGAACGTGCGGGCCCGGGGCTTCTACGACCGGTTGGGCTTCCAGGAGATTCCGGTGCCCGATCCGGGTCCGATCACCTACCTCGGCCGGCCGACCAGCGGGTAGCCGCCGGCCGGCTGAGGAAGGTGAGTCAGCCGAAGTCCGCCACGTGGTCCGCGACCCACTCACGATAGGTGCGTGCGGGCCGACCGGTGATCTCGGCCACCGCCGGAGACACCTGCTCCGGCTCCGACTCCATCTGCCCGTGGGCCTCGACGATGGCGCGGGCGTATTCCGGGGGCAGGCCCTGTGCCTCCAGGGCGGCCGCCGCCGCATCTTCGTCCAGTTCTTCGAAGACGATCCGGCGGCCGAGGACGTCACCGATCGTACGGACCTGCTCCGCCTGGGTCAGCGCCTGTGGACCGGTCAGGTGCGGGGCCTTGCCCTCCAGGCCGGCCGTCGTGAGCGCAGTCACCGCCACCGCCGCGAGATCCGCCTCGTGTACCAGCGACCGCGTCGCCCGGGCATGCGAGGCGCGGACGACGTCCCCTTGTTTGATCTGCTCCGCCCACGCGAGGGTGTTGGACGCGAAGCCGCCCGCACGCAGCAACGTCCACTGCAGGGTCGAGGCGCGGATCGCACGCTCGATCGCGGTGTGGAAGGCGAGGATGCCGGGCTCCGGCTCCACGGTGTCGTCGTCCGGCACCCCCCACGCGGACAGGTAGACGATGCGGCGGGCGTGCTTCTCCGCAGCCGCGATCACCGCGGGCGCGGCGTCCGCCGTCAGCAGCGGCCAGATGAGGAAGACCCCGTCCACCCCCTCCATGGCCGCCTCGACGGAAGCCGCATCTGTCAGGTCGCCACGGACCACCTCGGCCTGCTCCGGTAGCGCGGCCGCCTGCGGGTCACGGACCAGGGCGCGGACGTCCATGCCCGCCGCCAGCAGTTGCGCCACTGCCTGGCGGCCCGTCTTGCCGGTTGCGCCGGTCACCAAAATCATCGGAGTCTCCCTCGACACGTTGTGCGGGTACAGCACCTACCCTCCGATGTGAAGGAGGGTTGAGGTCAAGGGAGTTCGACGAACGAAGATCAGATTGCACGGGCTGTGACGCAAGCGCTACACGGCCCATGGCGGCGTCGGCGGGCTCGTCGCCGCGCTGGTCGGACCGCGTCAGCGAGCGGCGTCCGGGTGCCCCGGCATACCGGAGCCGCCGCCGCTGCCACCCGAGGAACCACCAGCCACACCGGAGCCGTCGTCCTCGGTGACCAGGTCCGGCTCCGCGCCGTCCGACGTCGGCACCGTCGTGTCCGCTTTCACCTGGACCAGCCGCGCCTGGCCGGCCTCGTCCTCGGCGTGCTCCGGGTCGACCGGTAGCTCACCGTCGCGCGCCCGGTATCCCATGCGGTGCCTCCCGTTGCTCCGGTGTCGTCGTGACGACGGGCTACCCGGGCGCATCCCGACGAAACGTCGATTCCGGGCAGCGGTGAGTCACCGCGCAGATCGAAGTCAATGCTCTGTGGCAGGTATCCGCCCCGACAGCCGCCAGCCCCGCGACGGTGAGCGGCGCAGCGGCCCGTGGCCGAGTGCCTGATCCGTCCGATGGACGACCTCGGTGGCCCTCGGCGGGAAGTCGTCGCTGACCTAGCGTAAGGGCCGTGAGCAGCGAGGACAGGAGCACCGGACGGGTGGTCGTACTGGTGCTGCCCGAGGTGAACCTGCTCGACCTGGGCGGTCCGGTGCAGGTCTTCGACACGGCGGCGTACCAGGGTGCCGACTATCGGTTGGAGTTCGTGTCGGCGGACCCGGGCGAGCTGCTCTCGGCCCAGGGGCTGCGGCTGGCCGGCCTCGACCCGTTGCCCGCCACCGCCGCCGGAGACCTGATTCTGGTGCCGGGCCCGCGGCTACGACCGCCCACGCCGGAACATCCGCTCGTACCGGCGGCGGTGCTGCCCTGGTTGCGCAGCGCGGTACGCGACGGCGCCCGCGTCGCCTCGGTCTGTACCGGCGCGGCGGTGCTGGCCGAGGCGGGACTGCTGGCCGGACGCAGATGCACCACCCACTGGTCCCTGATCGACGCGATGCGCCGGCGCTACCCGGACGCCAAGGTGAAGGAAGCCGTCCTGTACGTGCACGACGGGCCGGTGAGCACCAGCGCCGGCATCGCCGCCGGCATCGACCTGGCGCTGTCCCTGGTCGAACGCGACCACGGGCCGGCGCTGGCCGCCGCGGTGGCCCGCCAACTCGTGGTGTACCTGCGCCGGGACGGTGCCCAGGGGCAGATCAGCCCTTTCCTGGCACACCGCGCCCACCTGCATCCGGCGGTGCACCGGGTGCAGGACCACATCGCCCAGCACCTCGACGCCCCGCACACCCTCGACGAGTTGGCCCGGTTGGCGCACCTGTCCCCGCGCGGCCTGACCCGGGCGTTCACCGCGACGATCGGGTGCACCCCGCTGGAGTACCAGCAGCGCCTGCGCCTGGAGTTGGCCGCCAACCTGCTCGCCGAGACCGATCTGACCATCGAGGCGGTGGCCGCCCGGTGCGGCTTCCGCGATGCCCGCCATTTCCGTCGGCTGTACGCCGCCCGCCACGGCGTGCCGCCCTCGGCGGCCCGTCCCGCCTGACCACCTGTCCCGCCCTGCCTCCCGTCCGGAGTTCCCGCATGCCCCGTTTCCTGCGTCGTGCTGCCCTGACCCTGCTCGGCCTCGTCCTGTCCCTGGCCACCGTGGGTGCGACCGCCGCCGCCGGGGTGGCCGCCACGATGCGCGACAGTTTTGCCGGCCCGGCCACCGCGGTGTCGCGGTCCGACTGGCCGACGCCGCGCACCGCCCCGCCGGGCAGGACCGTCGTGGCGGTGGTCGCCGGGACCACCGGCTCGGTGGTCAGTGATGTGCTGATGCCGTACGAGGTGTTCGCCCGCTCGTCGCGGTTCTTCGTCTACACGGTCGGCGAACGACGTACGCCGACGCCGCTCTCCGGTGGGCTACGGATCGTTCCCGAGCACACCTTCGCCGACGTCGACGCGGGAACGGCCCCGCGACCGGACGTGGTGGTGGTCCCGGCGGTGGTCGATCCGACCGGCAGCCGGGAGGCACCGATGCGCGACTGGCTGACCCGCCGGGCCGACCGGGGCGCGTACGTCCTCGGGGTCTGCGCCGGCACCGAGGTGCTGGCCGCCACCGGCCTGCTCGACGGGCGTCAGGCCACCTCGTTCTGGCAGCGCCTCGGGTCGCTGCGCAGCCGGTACCGGCAGGTGGAGTGGGTGGCCGGGGAGCGCTATGTGCAGGCCGGCCGGATCGTCACCACCGCCGGTGTCACCTCCGGACTGGTCGGGGCGCTGCGCATGGTGGAGCTGCTGGCCGGGCCCGCCGACGCGGAGCGGATCGGCCGGGAGTTGGCGTACCCGGGCTGGTCACTCGACGCGTCGACCCGGATTCCCGAGCAGCGGCTGGCGCTGTCCGATCTGCCGTACGCGCTCAACGTCGCCTTCCCGTGGTGGCGCCCGACCGTCGGCATCGGCCTGATCGACGGTGTCGGGGAGTTGGACGTGGCCTCGGTGTTCGAGGCGTACGCCGGCACCTCGTTCGCCGCCCGCACCATCCCGGTCGCCGCCGGCCGTACGGTGACCACGCGCCATGGAGCCCTCCTGCTCGCCGAGCCGGTTGACGCCGCCGGACCGGTGGACCGCCTGGTGGTGCCGGGCGTCGACCAGCCGGACCCCGTGCTGGCCCGCTGGGCGGCCGAGCGTCGCCTCGCCGTGACCCTCCCGCACGCCGACCAGGCTCCCGGAGAGTTCTCCCTCGACCCGGTCCTGCGTGACCTGGCCGAGCACACCGACCAGGCGACGGCCCGCGCCACGGCCAAGTTCACCGAGTACCCGGCGCGGCACCTGCGTCTGACCGGAGACACCTGGCCGTGGCGGACCACCCTGCTGGGCGTCCTCACCATCGCCGTCGCCGCGGCGGTCGCCCTGCTACCGACGGCCACCGCCCGGCTTCTCGCCCACCGCCGCTCGGCCCGGCCGGCCGGCGTCGCCACCGCGGACACACGGCTCATCCCGACCTGACGGCGGCAGCCGACAGCTGCGCTCACCAGGGCCGCTTCCGCTCGCCCTGGTTCAGCTGGCAGGGAACGCCGCTGTGCCGACAGGCATCGGTTGACGCTCCCCGACGGCGGCGAATCCCCGCCGGTAATCCGTCGGCGACAGCCCGACGTGGAGAGAGAAATGCCGGCGCAGATTGTTCGCGGTACCCAGCCCGGCTCGCCGACTGACCTCGTCGATTGGTAGGTCGGTGGTTTCCAGCAGCGCCTGCGCCCGCGCGACGCGCTGGGTGAGCAGCCACTTCATCGGCGTGAGTCCGGTTGCGGCGAGCAGCCGGCGGTGGAAGGTGCGGGGGCTCATCCGTGCCCGCACGGCCAGGGCATCCACCGACAGCGGCCGGTCGAGTTTCTCCATGGCCCAGTGCAACACCGGGGTCAGGCTGTCGTCGTCGCTGGGCATGACCGGGCGCTCGATGAACTGCGCCTGTCCGCCGGGCCGATGGGCGAGGACCACCATGCGGCGGGCCAGCTGGTTCGCGACGTGCGCGCCGAGGTCGCGCCGTACGAGGTGCAGGCAGAGGTCGAGCCCAGCGCTGAGCCCGGCGCTGGTGAGGATCTGCCCCTCGTCGACGTACAGCACGGAGTCGTCGACGTGGACCGCCGGATAGCGTTCCGCCAGCAACTCCGTGTGGGCCCAGTGAGCGGTGGCCCGACGGCCGTCGAGTAGGCCGGCGGCGGCCAGGGCGAAGGCGCCGTTGCACAGCGAGACGATCCGTGCGCCGGCGGTGCCGGCGCGACGGAGCGCCTCGATCAGTTCGGGCGGTAACGGTCGGTCGCCGGTCACGCAGTCGTCCGGCACCGACGGCACGATCACGGTGTCGGCGTGGGCGAGATCGGCCATGCCGTGGTGGGTGTTCACCACGAGGCCCGGCCCGTTGTGCGCGCTGCCCGGTCGGATCCCGCACAGCCGGAAGTCGTACCAGGGGTCGGCCAGGTCGCTGTGCGAGCCGCCGAAGATCGCGCACGCGATGCCCAGCTCGTACACGTCCCACGGGGTCAGGGGTGCGTCGTCGATGACGGATGCCGCCACCGTGTGCCGGTTCATGATCGCCAGAGTAGTGGCAGGAAACTGGCGAATGTCGTCAGGCCTGCCACTGTCCGGCAAGGTGATCCGATGCGAGCGTTGTTCCCGCCGGGCCGGAAAGCGGCCCCGTACGAAGTGGGGACATGAGGATGGGCGACGGACGCGTGCCGGTGACGGTGATCGGCCTCGGCATGATGGGCCGGGCGCTGGCCCGGGCCTTTCTGGCCGGCGAGCACCCGACGACGGTGTGGAACCGTACGGCTGGTCGGGCCGAGGAACTCGTGGCCGCCGGCGCGGCCGGCGCGGACAGCGTCGCCGCCGCCGTCTCGGCCAGTCCGCTGGTGGTGGTCTGCGTACGCGACTACCAGGCTGCGTACGAGATCCTCGGTCCGGTGAGCGATGCCCTCACCGGCCGGTTGCTGGTCAACCTGACCTCCGGCACGTCGGCGCAGGCGCGGGCGATGGCCGGCTGGGCCGCCGAACGCGGCGCCGGATACCTCGACGGGGCCATCATGATGACTCCACCGGGCATCGGCACGGCGGAGGCGGTCATTCTCTACGGCGGTCCGTCGGAGACATTCGCGGCACACCGACCGGCGCTGACGGCCCTTGGTGGTGGCACCATCCACCTGGGTGCCGACGTGGGCCTCGCGTCGGTGTACGACGTGGCGCTGCTCGGCATCATGTGGAGCACCTTCAACGGTTTCATGCACGCTGCCGCGCTGGTGGGCAGCGAGAACGTCCCGGCGACCACCTTCCTGCCGTTGGCCAGGCAGTGGCTCACCGGCGTCGCCTCGTTCCTCACGCCCTACGCCGAACAGATCGACACCGGCGACTACACGGCAAGCGACGCGACGCTGGAGACCCACCTTTCCCCGGTCGAGCACCTGATCGAGGAGAGCCGGGCCCGGGGCATCGACGCCACGGCAGCCGAGTACACCAAGAGGCTCGTCGAAGAGGCGGTCGCCAACGGTCATGCCCTCGACAGCTATGCGCGCATCGTCGAGCACTTCACGCCGGCCCCCCGGGCATGAACGGCTCCTGGTCCAGCCTGGTCTCGTCGGCCGCCAGCGAATGTACTCAGGTGCTGGAGAAGGCGATCGACCAGGACTGGTCCCGCAACGCCGCCGGCCTGGAGTGGACCTGTCGACAGACGCTGGACCACATGGCCCTCGGCGTCGTCGGGTACGCCGGACTGCTCATCGCCCAGCCAGCCGACCGGTACATCACGCTCTTCGCCTCGCTCGACCCGCGCGCACCGATCCCCGCGTGCCTGGAGGGCCTCCGGATCGCCGGAACCGTCCTCGCCCGGGCCGTTCGTGAGGCGACTCCCGATGTTCGCGCCTGGCACCCGTGGGGGCACTCCGACGGTCCCGGCTTCGCCGCCATGGGGATAGTCGAGTTGGTCGTGCACACCCATGACATCGCCCGCGCCCTCGGACTCGACTGGGTGCCACCGGATGGGTTGTGCGGCCCCGCGGTCGAGCGACTGTTTCCGGACGCCCCGGCCGGTCACGCCGCCGTCGACACCCTGCTGTGGTGCACCGGTCGGATCGCGCTGGCCCGCGCCGGTCGCCGGGAGCAGTGGCAGTGGCACGGGAGAGTGCGGTGACGGCCGAGCGGGCTACCCGCGCACGCCACCATCGGGCGGCACGGCTGATCCTGGGTGCGGCATGCCGCGGCAACACGCGCCGGACACCACCCACCGCAAACAGGAACGCCGCGTGCCCATGTCGAGTGCGGGTGGTGGCTCAACAACCCCGGGTGAGGCTGTCAACGGTGTAGACGCGGCCACCCCACGCGATCCAACCCTTCGCCGAGACGCAGTAGTTGGCGGTGCCGGTGACCCCGACCGGTCCGGCCTGGTAGGAGTAGGTGCCCTCGTCCGGGGAGGAGAGCGCGGTGAAATCGCAGGGCCGTCCCTGCCCCGACTGCTGCGCGCAGCGCCCGATCTGCACCCCGGTCAGCGCGGACTTCCCGTAGGCGGCACCCCGGTGGTAGAAGCAGGCGCTGTTGGTGCCGCCGTTGCTGGTGTTGTAGTAGATGACCAACTCGCCGACGGGGTTGCTGCTCGGCACCGTCTTGCTGTAGGTCACGGTGCCCGAGCAGGACACCGCGGCCTGCGCGGGCGCGGCGGCGAACAGGTTCGCGGCAGCCAGGGTGGTGAGGCAGGCGGTCAGCACGCCGGCACGACGAAGGGTACGGAAAGTCATAGCACTGCTCCCGGGATCAATGGCTGGCGTGGATCGTCGGGGACCGTATCGGCGACCCGTGAAAGGGCACTGAAATCGCGCTGATCGTGCCGTCCTCGGCGGCGTCCTGTCGGCGGTGGACACTAGGCTGACCTGCTCGCGGCGGTTGCTCGGGTGCGGGGGAACGGTGGACAGTGGACGATGTCGAGTTTCGGGTGCTGGGACCGGTCGGGGTGTGGCGCGACGGCCAGCGGCTCTGCCCGACGAACGCCCAGCAACGCACCATCCTGGCGATGCTCCTGTTGGCCCCGGGGCACGTGGTCACCCTCGACCAGTTGGTCACCGCGCTGTGGGGCGACAACCCGCCCGCCTCGGCGCGTAACGCCATCCAGGGGCACGTGTCCCGACTCCGTCGGCTCGTCCGTGGCGTCCCGGCAGTCGAGCTGGCCAGGGCGGGGCACGGCTACCAGCTGTCCGTGCCGCGCGAGTCGGTGGACGCGCACCGGTTCCGACGGCTGGTGCGGCAGGCGACGGTCGCGGACGCCGTCCCCGACGAGCTGCTGCGAACGGCCGTGAACCTGTGGCGCGGTCCCGCATTCGCCGACGTCGCGGGCGAGTGGCTCGGGGCGACCATCGGGCAGATCCTCGAACAGGAGCGGGTCACCGCCATCGAGGAGCTGTCCCGGATCGAGCTCGGTGCGGGGCGGGTTGCCGATGCGGTGGCCCGGCTGGCCGCCGTCGTCGCCGAGCACCCGATGCGGGAGACCGCCGTCGCGCTGTGGATGACCGCGCTGCACCGCGCCGGCAGACGTACCGAAGCCCTGGCGGTGTTCCGGGAAACCCGGCTCCGGCTGACCAGGGATCTCGGCGTCGAACCCGGTGACGAACTGCACCGCGTCCACCGGGCGGTGCTGGCCGACGGCACCCCGGCCGGGCCGTCGGCGCCGGACGGTTCCTGCTCCCGGCAGTTGCCCGCGCCGGTGCCCCACTTCACCGGCCGTACCAGAGAACTGGCCGCGCTCGACGCGTTGCTGGAGTCGCGGCACGCCGGTGTCGCGATCGCCGTGGTCAGTGGTGCTCCCGGCGCAGGCAAG
Organism: Micromonospora sp. KC721; assembly: GCF_004348355.1. Taxonomy (NCBI): domain Bacteria; kingdom Bacillati; phylum Actinomycetota; class Actinomycetes; order Micromonosporales; family Micromonosporaceae; genus Micromonospora; species Micromonospora sp. KC721. The sequence continues at coordinate 26,025 of NZ_SMJY01000013.1, forward strand.
ACGGCGCTCACCGTGCACTGGGCCCACCGGGTCACCGACCACTTCCCGGACGGGCAGCTCTTCGTGAATCTGCGCGGCTTCGACACCTCGGGGGCCGCGATGGAACCGGCCGATGCGCTGCGCCGGCTGCTGGTCGGCCTGGGCGTGCCGGCAAGCCGGCTGCCGGCGGCCCTGGACGAACAGTCCGCCCTGCTCCGTACGGTTGTCGCACCGCGCCGCGTGCTGATCGTGCTGGACAACGCGCGGGACGCCGCGCAGGTCCGCCCGTTGTTGCCCGGAGTGCCGGGCTGCCTCGTCCTGGTGAACAGCCGCGACCAACTGCCCGGACTGGTGGCCGGGCACGGCGCGATGCCGCTCCCGCTCGGGCGTCCCTCGGCGGCAGAGGCACGGGAGTTCCTGGCCAGGCGCCTGGGCAGCGGGCGGGTCGCCGGCGAACCACGGGCGGCCGCGGAGATCGTCGAATCGTGCGGGCGGCTGCCCCTGGCGCTGGCCGTGGTCGCTGCCCGCGCCGCCACCAGTCCCCGCCTGACCCTGAACGCGCTCGCGGCCGAGCTGAAGCAGAGCAGTGATCGCCTCGACGCCCTGGCCAACGGTGACTCGGCCACCGACGTACGGACGGTCTTCTCCTGGTCCTACCGGGCGCTCGGCACCCAGACCGCGCTGGTGTTCCGGCGGCTCGGCCTGCACCTCGGCCCGGACATCAGCCTGTCCGGGGCGGCCAGCCTCACGGGGCTGCCCGTGCCACGGGCGCGGGCGCTGCTCGGTGAGCTGGTCCGGGTACACCTCATCGAGGAACACGTCCCCGGCCGCTACCGGTTCCACGACCTGCTCCGGGCGTACGCCGAAGAACTGGCGTACGCCACCGATCCGGCGGAGGACCGCCGCCGGGCGGTACGCCGGCTCATCGACCACTACCTGCACAGTGCCCGGCGCGCCGACATCCTGGTGGAGCCGAACCGGGCGCCGATCCGGTTCGAGCCCTGCGTCGACGACGTACCCGTCGACCAGCCGGCCGACCGCAGGCAGGCCCTGGCCTGGTTCACCGCCGAACGGCCGGCGGTGCTGGCCGCGATCGACCGGGCCGCCGCCGAAGGGCTCGCCGCCCACGCCTGGCAGCTCGCCTGGACGATCAAGCCGTGGCTGAGCCGGCAGTGGCACCGCCACGACCAGGTGCGGGCGCAGCGTACGGCGGTGACGATGGCGACGAAGGCCGCCGACACCGCGGCGCAGGCGGTGGCACACCGGTACCTGGCCGACGGCTACGACCGGCTGGGCCGACACGGCGACGCCGAAACCCACTACCAGCACGCGCTGGACCGTTACCGGGCGGTCGACGACCGGATCGGGCAGGCGCACGTCCAACTGGACGTGGCCCGAATGCTCGACCGGCAGAAACGCCACCGGGACGCGGTGCGTCACCTGGAACTCGCCCTGGACCTGTTCCGCGCCGAACGCGATGACGTCGGGGAGGCACGGACCCTCGCCGCGCTCGGCTGGGAGCACGCCCAGCTCGGCGAGTACGGCGCGGCACTCACGCACTGCCGGGCGGGGTTGGCGTTGCTGCGGGCCAGCGCGGACCGGCACGGAGAGGCGGCCGGCTGGGACAGCATGGGGTACATCCACCACCAGCGCGGCGAATACCACCTCGCCATCGGGTGCTACGAGCGCAGCATCGAGATGTCGCAGGAGTGCGGCGACCGGATGGGCAAGGCGCGTACGTTGGTCAACCTCGGGGAGAGCCGCCTTGCCGCCGGCGAGGCGGCCGGGTGCGGGCGTGCGTGGCGGCGGGCGCTGGCCCTGCTGCACGGCCTGGACGCCGCCGCAGCCGCGGAACTGGCCGAGCGGCTGCGTCAGCTCGGCCCGGGATGACTCCCGCCGTGACGGCGGTGTGGCGGCGCGGGATCCGCACCGCCACACCGCCCGGTCAAGCTATCCGAGGGTGAACCGGAAGAACCGTGGGCGGTAGATCCCCGGGTCCCGGTAGTGGTCCCCTTCGGGGCTCACTCTGGTGTCCATGCTGTTCACGTTGTACGAGGCGACGAAGGTGTTGCCGGAACTCAGTGACGCGTGGACGTGCGCGTTGTACGCGATGATGTCACCGTCCCAGTAGCTGCCGTACGGACCCGGTTCGGGCATCCGGTAGATCGGGGTGCGGTTGGTGAACGGCCCGAACGGCGAGCACGACGTGTACGCCATGATCTGGCCGCTGAACGCCTCGGTGCTGTCCTGGCTGAGCAGCAGGTACTGGCCGTTCCACGGCGTCACGCTGTACTCGTTCGCGATGCCGGTGAGCGTGTTGCGGGCGTTCTGCTCCCGGAACGACCAGCCCCACGGCGTGTAGTACTGCCAGGTGCCGGACCCGAGGTCGTCGCCCTGGACCCGGGCGATGCGCATCTGCTTGTGCGTCGGCGAGTCGTCGACGCCGTAGATGTAGGTGTAGCCGTCACCGCTGCGGCTGGCCGGCAGCAGCGCCGAACCCCATGCCACTCCACTGGCCGACGGCAGGTCGCGGACGCGGACGGGGGTGCGCAGGTTGCCCAGGTCGAAGTCCGCCACCACGTTGCGGTTGAACCGGAAGTCCCACGACCCGGGGCCGAACTTCAGGTACTCCTGGTACACCGCCTGCAACTTACCGCCGGAGAGGTGCCCGTCGCCGATCCAGAACCAGGTGGTCGTGGAGGTGGGACCCATGATGGCCCTGGGCGCTCCGGCCGTTCCACCGTGGTACGTCGTGAGGTTGTTGCCGTTCTGCACCACGAACGTGTTGTTGACCAGCGGCGCTGTCGTCGGCCGGGTGCCGTTGTCGTTGAGCGGGCCGAGCCAGGTGTCGGAGAACAGCCAGATGATGCGGCCGTCCGGCAGCTTCACCGAGTAGGTGGAGTCGCCGCCGGTCCAGCCGTCCGGGGTGCTGGCCGCGTAGTTGTTGAACGTCGCCTCGGGGGCGGCGTTCAGGTGCAGGCTGGTGACGTTGGGCGCCCGCAACGAGCACTGCCGTTCCTTGATCGGCAGTGTGGTCTCCATGTAGGTGCTGAACGTCTTGGGGGACTCGGCGGCGTCCTGGGAGTGGACGTCCAGTTCGGTCCAGGTGGTCACCAGCGTGGCCACCATCGGGTACGCGAAGTTCGACACCGTGATGAGGCCGCCGGCGTCGGGGTACTTCACCGTCTGGATGGTCGGGTACTCGGCCAGTGAGCCGGGGCTGCCCTTGGGCGACCAGATGATGATGGCGGAGCTGCGGTTCTTGTCCTTGGTGGTGTCCACCAGCAGGGTGGAGCAGTAGCCGCAGCTCGGGTCGCCGGACTGCGCCTTTGCCCAGAAGTCGTGGTAGACCGCCCCACCCTTGCGCAGGATGTCCTGGTACTCGGTGTGCGTACCGGCCGCGACGGTGTGCTTCTTGCGCGCCGGCCGGGCATCTCCCAGACCGTCGTCGTCGGTCGCGGTGACGCCGTACAGCTCCGATCGCCACAGGCTGGCGTCGGGGTCCTGGTAGCCGTAGATATCCCAGCTGCCCGGCGGGGTCGGCAGGGAGGGATTGTTCGCCTTCGCCAGCCGGTAGTTGGCGATGTGGTAGCCCAGCAGCATGTGCTTGAAGTCCATGCCGTAGCCCGCCACCGCGTTGCGGATCGCCTCGATCGGCAGGTGGTCGTGGTCCCGCACGCTCTCCCAGGTGTGCCGCACGAACGCGCCATCGGTCCGTTCGGTGAGGTACGCGGGCAGCAGGAACGAGCCGTACTGTGGGCCGCCGCCGAGGCCACCCCAGGAGTTCAACGCCTGCCCGGGCTTGGAGAGCACGTCGTCCACGTTGCGGGCGTAGTTGTCGTCCTCACCGAGCGGGCTCCACCCGCCGGTGCGGGCGTAGGTCTGGTGGGTCGCCCACTCCGCGGTGGCCTCCATCCACCAGTTCATCGAGCCGAACTCCTTGCCGCCCACGAAGTCCCAGAGCCAGTCCGCGACGACGTCGGAGCGGTCCCAGTACTGGTACTGCATGACGTGGAACAGCTCGTGCCGGGGCATGTAGTCCCACTCGGTCTCGCTGGTCGGCACCAGGATGGTGGGCTGCTGGTTCATGCCCAACGGCAACACCATCGGCGCGGTGACCTCCGCCCGGCCGAGCTTGTCCACGCCGTACACGAGCACGTACGGCTTGTCGGCGCGAACCGGCAGGGGGTACCCCATCTCCCGGTACTCGCCGACCGCGATCGACAGCGAGTTCAGCATGTGCTGCACGGCCTCCGGCCGCCCGTTCGGGTTGTACACCGGCGGAATGCCGGGCTGGCCGCTGCCGGCGACGTTGTACAGGATGAGGAACTCGCCGGCGCTGGCCCGGCACTTGTAGTTGACGTCGAGATACTCGTAGTCCTCGGCCGCGCAGTCGTCGTACCCGGTGGGCCCGGCGGCGGGTGCGGGTGCGGTGAGCGTCGGGGTCAGGGTGCGGGAGGCAGCCGGCGTCGCCTTGGCCGACAGCATCGACAGGTACGTCAGGTACCTTGTCGGGTCCTTGATGGCGCCGGTGGGACGCAGGTGCGCGGGTACCGAGGCGGGGGAACCGACCATCGTGCCGTACCGCACGGTCTCGTCGAGCGACAGCTGGCCGCGGTGGTACGCGCGGACGATCTTCTCGTGTGGTCCGAAGTCCGGCGGGGTCGCCTTCGGTCGCGCGGCCTTGCGGTCCGGCGTCACCGGTCGGTACGGCTGCGGGCGCTGGGGCACGTACTGATCGGTGTCGTGGGTCGGGGCGGGTGCCGTCGGTGCCGGTCGGGCCGAACCGTCACCGACGCGGCGTCCGGTGCCGTCGGGGGGCGCGGCCTGCGACGGGCCGCCGACGAGTACGGCCGCGGCCAGGGTGACCGCGGCCGTACCCATTGCCAGGATGTGTCTCACGCTGCTCCTCGCTGCCGGGGATGGGCAAAACGGGCGCACCGGGCGGGCGTGGCGTCGCACTCAGCGTGCGGAAGCTGACGTCAGGACCTCGTCGACCAGGCAACCCGGTCCGTACCGTCGTGGACGGAGCGCGGGTGACGCCGCGACACGCCCGATGGGCCGGGGGAACGTAGCGTGCGTCGCTGATCGCGCACTGAAAATGCGCTGAGATCGCGGCCCTGTCCGGGTGTGGCCGGGTTGCTCACCGCCCCTGGCCCCAGGCCCCAGGCCGGTACCCGCGCGCAGGGCAGGTGCCGGTGACTTCCTGCCGCAGGGTCCGATGCTTTCCGTGTAGGACGCATCGCTGCGGGTAGAAGCGGAGACGGGGCATAACGTCACGGACAGGACTGAGGCTCGCAGATTCCCCGGCGAGGACGGCCGGTACCGGGCGGCACGGGTGCCCCCGCGGAAACCCCCGAAGCGAACGGAGAGGCGATGTTCAATCCACTGGACCACAAGGGGCTTCCCCTCGAGAGCCAGATCCGCAACTGGCGCGAGCTGAACGTGGAGCCGATCGACCCGGAGGCGGTCGACCCCTACACCCGCTGCCGGATCATCACCATGAACGGCATCGAGGTGGAGGCGATCAACTTCCAGCACCAGTTCGCCCGCAACTGCTCCGACCAGGAGGTCCGCCGCCAGTTGGCGTACGTCCGGTACGTCGAGAGCCAGCAGCAGCGGGTGGTGAACTGGCTGCTGCCCGGCGTGGCCAGCGTGCTGGAGACGACCCTGGGTTATGAACAGGTCGCGGTGGACCTTACCGCCTGGGTCGCCCGCCACGAACCCGACCCGTACCTGAGGCAGGCGTACGAGTTCGGCGTCCTGGAGGACTTCGACCACCTGTACCGCTACGCCAACCTGTACGAGATGGTGGAGCGGCGCAAGGCCGAGAAGATCGTCGACGGGCTCACCGAGGTCATGCCGGGGCGGCCCACCGTGCAGGAGCACCGACACCCGTTCGACGAGGTCCGTACCCCGTACGACCGCAACAGCGTCGACCCGCGGTCGAAGTTGAACGCGCTGACGATCCTCTCCGCCGAGCAGCAGGTGATGTTCTACTACATGAACGTCGGCCCGCAGTACATGGAGCCGATCGCCCGCCAGCTCTACCAGGAGATCAGCCTGATCGAGCAGGAACACGTCACCCACTACGAGTCGCTGGTCGACCCGGGTGAGACCTGGTGGGAGCGGCTGCTCACCCACGAGTACAACGAATGCTGGCTCTACTACTCCTTCCACCAGCAGGAGAGCGACCCGCGGATCAAGGCGGTGTGGGAGCTGCACCTGCAGATGGAACTGGCGCACCTCCAACAGGCCGCCGACCTGCTGCGCCGGCACGACGGCCGGGAGCCGGAGGAGATCGTCGGCAGCGCGGGCCTGCCCGAGCCACTGACCTTCGAACCCAACAAGGAGTACCTGCGCCACCTGCTGGCGACCCAGATCGACCTCACCAAGCTCGGCGAGGGGTACGTGCGGGAGGCACACGAGCGCTTCGAGTGGATGCAGCAGCAGGTGCACGACGGCCAGCAGCCGCCCAGCGAGCAGGTCATCGACCTGCACCGGGACCGCTTCGGCGACGAGTACCGGATCGAGACCGAGGGCCCGCACCCGGTGGCGGGTCTGCGCGCCCGGGGAGGCAGCCATGACTGACACCGGCGCCCGGACCAGGTACGAGGAAGACGTGGTCGACCTGCTGCTCGCCCAGCACGCGCGGATCGAACAGCTGTTCCTGCTCGTCATCGGCGGTACCGGCGACATCCGCCGGGAAGCCTTCGACGACCTGGTCAAACTGCTCGCGGCGCACGAGACCGCCGAGGAGGAGGTGGTCCATCCGCTGGCCCGCGGCCTGCCCGGCAGCGGCGGCGACGCCATGGTGGACGAGCGACTGGCCGAGGAACGCCAGGCCAAGGAGACACTGCGGACCTTGGTCGCGGGTGGGGTGGACGCCGAGGGTTTCGAAACCGGCATCATCCTGCTGCGCGACGCCGTGCTCACCCACGCCCGGTACGAGGAGCGCCACGAGTTCCCCCGGCTGCGCCAGCACGTGCCCGCCGAGCAGCTACGCGGGCTGGCCGCCGCGGTGCGGGCCGCGGAGGCGACCGCCCCCACCCGGCCTCACCCCGGCGCCCAGTCCGCCACGGCCAACCTGGCCATGGGCCCGGCGCTGGCGGTCATCGACCGGATCCGCGACGCGGTGCGCAAGCCGTCCGAGGGGAAGGGTTGACGGCAGGCGGGCCGGCGGTGGCCTCCCGGGCTCTGGGAGGCCACCACCGGCCCGCCGCCGGGTAGGTGATCGGTCAGGGGTTGATTGCCGGACGCCGGCAAGAATGTCGGCCGATGTCGGCCGGGTGCCGCCCTGGATGGCGGATGGGCGTGAGCGCCACGATATGGGCATGACAAGCAACTTTGCCGTGCTCACCGAGGACTTGACGAAGTTCTACGGCCAGCGTCGCGGCATCGACAGTCTCACGCTTCAGGTCGGTGCCGGTGAGGTGCTGGGTTTCCTCGGCCCGAACGGTGCCGGGAAGACCACCACCATCCGTCTGCTGCTGGATTTCCTGCGTCCGACCTCCGGCCGCGCGACCGTCCTCGGGCTCGACCCGCGTCGCGACAAGGCCGCGTTGCACCGGCAGATCGGCTACCTCCCGGGTGAGCTGGCGTTTCCCGGCCGGGAGACGGCCGGAGACCTGCTGCGCTTCTTCGGCGCGGCCCGCGGCGGCGTGGCCTGGTCCCAGGTGACCGACCTGGCCGAGCGGCTCGACCTGGACCTGTCCCGCCCGGTACGCACGATGAGCAAGGGCAACAAGCAGAAGGTCGGTCTGGTCCAGGCGTTCATGCACCGGCCGGCGCTGTTGATCCTGGACGAGCCCACCAGTGGCCTGGATCCGCTCATGCAGCAGGAGTTTTTGGCCATGGTCCGGGAGGCCCGCGATGCCGGGCAGACCGTCTTCATGTCCTCGCACGTCCTGGCGGAGGTGCAGCACACCGCCGACCGGGTGGCCATCGTCCGGGACGGCCGGCTGGTCGCCGTCGAACGTGTGGAGTCGCTCGGCAAGCGGGCCGTCCGGTCGGTGGAGATCCACTTCAGTGATCCGGTGGACCCGGCGGAGTTCGACGTCCTGTCCGGCGTCGGTGAGGTGACGGTGTCCGGGCCGGTGCTCCGGTGCACGGTGAACGGCCGCCTCGACCCGTTGATCAAGGCGGCGGCGCGGCACGAGGTCGTGGACATGCTGTCGGCCGAGCCCGACCTGGAAGAGACGTTCCTGTCGTTCTACTACCACTCGGAAGGAGCCGGCGATGCTTCCCGCGCTGGTGCGTAAGACCTGGCGCGACGACCGCCGTGCCGTGCTCGGCTGGGCCACCGGCGTCGCCGTTTTCACCATCATCTACACGTCGTTCTACAGCCAGTTCCGGGGAGCGGCCGAACTGAAGCAGGAGACGCTGCCCCAGGGCATGCTGGACTTCCTCGGCATCGCCGACATGTTCTCGCCGGCCGGTTACCTCCAGGCGACGATCTTCAGCCTGGTGGGTCCGCTGCTGGTCCTGATGTGCGCGATCACCCTGACCACCCGGACGATCGCCCGGCCGGAGGAGGACGGCGGCATGGAACTCCTGCTGGCCAACCCGCTGTCCCGTACCGCCTTCGCCGGCCAGCGTCTCGCCGCCACCGGCACCGCCGTCACCCTGGTCGCGGCCATCCCGTTGCTCCTGCTGCTCGTCATCGTCCCCCGGGCGGGTATGGACATCCCGCTGTCCAACGTCGCCGCCGCCGGTGTCGGCCTGATCGCCCTGGTGTGGTGCTTCACCGGCATCGCCTTCCTCGCCGGTGCCGTCTCCGGAAGGCGGAGCACCGTCCTGGCGGTCACCGGCGTGCTCGCCGTCGCCGCCTACATGGCCAACGCCATCTCGGGCATGTCCGACGGCTGGCACTGGATACGCTGGCTGTCGCCGTTCCACTACTTCATCGGCACCGATCCCCTGCACACCGGTTGGCACCCGGTCGAGCTGCTCACCCTCGTGGCCGTCGGTGCCGCAACGGCCCTCACCGGAGTGTGGGCGTTCGACCGTCGCGACGTCGGTGTCTGACGCGGAACCTGGTGACCGCCGATCACGGTCGGCGCCACCGGGTTCGGCAACCGGCTCTCGTCCCCGCCTCCACCCGGGGGTCATCGGAACGCGGACAAGGACCTACCGATGAGCGACCACAGTTGGCTGGCCGACGACTGCGAAGAACTGCTACGCGCCCCGGCCGGCGAGTGGCGCGGGCGAACCGCCGCCCGGCTGGGAGCGCGGGCCGCCGACGAGGGCCTGCACCTGGACGACCTCGTCGACGGCGTTTTCGCCGCCGCCACGGTCTGCTGGCATACGCCGCCCCTCGACTCCACCGACACCACGGACGCCGTGCACCGCCGGACGGCGACGCTGCTGGACGCCGCGCGCGGGGTGTTGCGGGCCGTCCTCGACGGCTACCTCCAGCAGAACCGCGCCGAGCTGGTACGCCACGACGCCGAGCGTGCCGCGTTCGTCACCGAACTGCTGACCGGTCGGGCCGAGCCCGGCAGCCTGGTCGAGCGGGCCCACCGCTACGGCATCCGACTGTCCGCCACGCACACCGTGCTGGTCGCCCGTGCCGCCCACCTCACCGCCGACATCACGCACCGCGTCGACGCGGCGCTCGCCGCCCGGTTCGGTGAGGGCAACATCCTCACCACCCTCCGCGAGGGCGATCTGGTGTGCATCAGCGCCGGAGGGCTGCGCGGCATCGGTGCCGAACTGGCCCACCTGCTCCTCACCGAGCTGGGTGCCGAGGGCTGGCAGGTGGCCGTCGGCCGTCCCCACCCCGGGGTGCACGGCCTGGCCACCTCCCTCGAGGAGGCACGCAACGCCCTCGACCACGCCGCCAAACTCGGCTTCACCGCACCCGTGCTCAACGCCGCCGACCTGCTGGTGTTTCCCGTCCTGCTGCGCGACCGGGAAGCCATCACCGACCTGGTCACCACCGTCCTCGGCCCGCTCACCACCGCCCGCGGCGGCGTCGAGCCCTACCTGGACACCCTGGCTGTGCTCTTCGAGAACCAGGGAAACCACACCGCCACCGCGCGCCAGATGCACCTGTCCGTCCGGGCGGTCACCTACCGTCTCGACCGCATCCACAGCCTGACCGGTTACCACCCCAACGAACCCACCCAACGCTTCACCCTGCACGCCGCCGTGCTCGGCGCCCGACTCCTCGGTTGGCCGCACCGGCAGACGACGTAGGCCCGGGAACCGGGGCCAGTCAGCCGCCGACCGTCTGGGCGGTGAGGTAGTCGAGGACGGCGCGTACGTCACCGTCGGTGCGGGACAGGACGCGGCGCTGCCGTTGTGCGCCGTTGCCGTCGCGACGCAGCCGGGTGAGCTGTTCGCGTACCCGGTCGAGGTCGCCGTGGCGGTCCAGGGCCGGGGCGACCGTGGCGAGCAGCTCATCGACCAGGTCCCAGGCGGGTCGGGCGCGGCCGGAGCGCAGGTCGATCAGATCGCCGGCGAGACCGTCGTGGGCGGCCCGCCAGTGCGCGGCGGAGACCAGGCAGTCCCTGATCCGACGAGCCGGCACCCCGGCACGCACGTCGTCGGCGAGCGTCGCCACCAGCGCCCGGACCAGCCCGGCGACCAGCACGGTGTCGTCCACCGTCGGGCAGACGTCGCCCACCCGGACCTCCACGGTGGGATAGGCGGCCGACGGGCGCGCGTACCAGTAGACCATCGCGGCGTCGAGCAGGATGCCGGATTTGATCAACTCTCCGACGGTGGCGTCGTAGTCGGTGGCGGACTCGAAGTGCGGGGTGGGTCCGATGCTGGGCCAGCGTTCCAGCTGCATGGACCGCCAACTGGCGTGCCCGGTGTCATGGCCGTCGTGCAGGGGCGAGTTGGCGGTGATGGCCTGCACCACCGGAAGCCAGGGGCGCAGGTGGTTGCAGATCTGCACGGCCAGCTCCCGGTCCGGTACGCCGACGTGCACGTGGCAGCCGCACACCGCCGGGTCGTGGGCGACCGGGCCGAAACGGCGGGACATGGCGTGGTACCGCGGCTCGTCCGGCACCGAACGGTGCCGCTCGTGTACGGGCGTGGCCCCGACCGCGACCAGCCGGGCCCCGACGGCCCGGGCCGCGTCGGCGGCACGCCCGCGCAACTCCAACAGGTGGGCCCGGAGTTCACCGAGGTCGGCGCAGACCGGCGTGACCATTTCGACCATGCTGTGCCGGAACTCCTGCCGGCTCTGCTCACGCGCCGCGGTCGACAGTGCGGCGCGGACCCGGTCGGCGGCCGGGAGACTCTCCCCGGTGACCGGGTGCAGCAGCAGGAACTCCTCCTCCACCCCCAAGGTCATCAGCCTGGAAGCGGTGTCCGTGGTGGTGGCGCGCGGCGGATGGGACGTCATCGGCACCTGCTTCCAGAGCTGGCCCCGGCCAGTGGTGCCGGCGGTCTCCCGATCGAGGGCCGGCCCTTCCGGGTTGAGGCTCGTCGACCACGCCTGCTCGTCGACGACTGGGCCGTCACCCGACGGCGTCATGCCCTCACCGTACGATCCACAGCCCCGCTTTAGGGCCGGATCGGTCAACGCAGGGTGACGGCCGTGCCGCCCAGCGCGGGGAAACGCCGTCACGGAGTTCAGGTGTGCGCCTCGCCTCAGCGGGTAGCCCCCCGGCGGCGGACCGTGTCGGTGGTCGTCGGCGGGGTCCGGATCGCAGCGGCGCGTGGTGACCGAATCACCGGACCCGAGGACGGAAAGGGTGGCCACTGGTGTGTGGCATCAGCGGGGAAGCGCGGTTCGACGGTTCGCCGCCGGACGCCGACGCGGTGGCCAGGATGAGCGACGCGATGCGCTCGCGGGGACCCGACGGCGAGGGTACGTGGAGCGACGGGTGGATAGCACTCGGACACCGCCGGCTCACCATCATCGACCTGTCCGACGCCGGCGCGCAGCCGATGGTCCGGGAGGACCTGGGTCTCGCACTGGTCTTCAACGGCTGCGTCTACAACTATCCGGAGCTGCGCGAGGAACTGCTGGCCGCCGGGCACACCTTCCGTTCCACCAGCGACACCGAGGTCATCCTGGTGGCGTACGCGCAGTGGGGTGAGGCGTTCGTCGACCACCTGGTCGGCATGTTCGCCATCGGTTTGGTGGACCGGCGGCGACGGCGGCTCGTGCTGGCCCGCGACCGGCTCGGCATCAAGCCCCTCTACCTGGCCGAGACACCGGGACGACTGCGGTTCGCCTCGACCCTGCCGGCGCTGCTGCGCGGTGGGGACGTCGACACCGGCATCGATCCGGTGGCGCTGCACCACTACCTGTCGTGGCACTCGATCGTGCCGGCGCCCCGGACCGTGCTGCGTGGCGTGCGCAAGCTGCCCCCGGCGACGCTGCGGGTGATCGACGAGGACGGGCGCAGCCGGGAGCGCGTCTACTGGCAGCCGGAGTACGCCCGGCAGCCCGCCCACACCGGCATGGACGCCCGGGACTGGCAGGCGGCGGTCGGTGGTGCGCTGCGCACGGCGGTACGGCGGCGACTGGTCGCGGACGTACCCGTCGGGGTTCTGCTCTCCGGCGGGCTGGACTCCAGCCTCATCGTCGCGTTGCTCGCCGAGGCCGGTCAGCACCACCTGCGGACGTTCAGCATCGGGTTCGACAGCCGGGGCGGGGAGGCCGGCGACGAGTTCGGCTACTCGGACCTGGTCGCCCGCGCGTACGACACCGACCACCAGCGCATCCGGTTGGCGAACGACGACCTGGTGCCGGCGGTACGGGCGGCGGTGGGCGCGATGACCGAACCGATGGGCAGCCATGACGTGGTGGCCTTCCACCTGCTCAGTGAGCAGGTGGCCAGGCAGGTCAAGGTGGCCCAGTCGGGGCAGGGCGCCGACGAGGTGTTCGCCGGGTACGGCTACCACCAGCCGCTGGCCTCGGTGCCCCGCGACGGTGCGGTGGAGGCGTTCGCGGCGGCCTTCTTCGACCGAGACCACACCGAACTGATCCAGGTGGTCGGCCCCGGGTACGTCTGCGAAACCGACGTCAGCCACGAACTGCTCGTCGCGGAGCTGGCCGCGCCCGGCGCGGAGACCGCGCTGGACGCGGTGCTGCGCCTGGACACCCACCGGATGCTCCCGGACGATCCGGTGAAGCGGGTGGACAGCATGAGCATGGCCTGGGGGCTGGAGGTCCGTACCCCCTTTCTCGACCAGGACCTGGTGGCGCTCGCAGCGGCCTGCCCACCGGAGCACAAGGTGGCCCAGGGTGGCAAGGGGGTGCTCAAGGACGTGGCCCGCGAGGTGCTGCCCGCCGAGGTGATCGACCGGCCCAAGGGGTACTTCCCGGTGCCCGCGCTGCGCAACGCGGACGGGGCGGTTCGGGACCTCATCATCGAGGCGCTGCGGGCGCCGGCGGCCAGGGAGCGGGGGCTGTTCCAGCCCGGGTACGTGCAGGAACTGCTCACCGACCCGGAGGCGGCGCGGGCAGCAGCCGGCAGCAACAAGCTGTGGCAGCTCGGCCTGCTGGAACTCTGGCTGCAGACCCACGACATCCGGTGAGGCCCGCTCGGTGCGGGTCAGCCGGGGTCGGTGATGCGGAAACCGACCCCGGCGGCCTGGATCTGGGCGAAATCGTCGGGGGTGATACCACGGCCGGTGAACCGCTCCACCGCGAGGAGCGCGACCAGCACCTCCGGATCCGTCGGCACCTGCCCGTGGCGGGGTGTCCGGAGGGTGTGGCCGAGCCTTGGTGAAGTAGGGACTGCCTCGTGAGGTGTGCCCAGCCGCCCCAGCAAGGCTGCGGGCCCGGCCGGGACGCGGCTGGCGAGCAGCGGAAGCGTTGCCGTGACCACTGTCGCCAACTCTGCCACGACCGGGTCAGGAACCAGGGACTCGTCAGGAACCTCGTGCACCATCCGCCTCCGAACCCCGACCGCAATGGACTCGGCGCGAGGCTAACGAGGGGGTGGGACGAAACCGGCCGCGCGGACCCGTGCCGGGCGGCACGTCGCGGTGTCCGTCGAGCCGGACACCCCCACCTGCCGCAAGCCGCGAGGTCCGTGTGAAAACGGCGTCAAAAATCCGGCGTTGGCCGTCATGGCCGCGTCACGAACCCTGTCCGTGACCCGACGAGCGGCGTGTGATTGCCCCGCGCGGCTCGGGACGCGGCCGCGCGAACGAGTCCGGTGAGGGAGAGTCAGCCGTGTCTGACGTGGTGTTCGTGCTGGTGACGGTGGGACTGTTCGCGGTGCTCGCCCTCGTGGTGAGGGGTGTGGAGAAGCTGTGAACCCCGTCAACGCCGTCGGCCTGGTACTGGCCGTCGGCCTGGCCGTGTTTCTGGTGGTCGCCCTGCTGTTTCCGGAGCGGTTCTGATGTCCGGCACGGCAGCCGGGGCGCTGTTCGTCCTCTCGCTCGCGGTGGCGCTGGTCGCCGTCCACCGGCCCTTCGGTGACTACCTGTACCGGGTGGTCGACGGCACCCGGCACTCCCGCGTCGAGCGGGGCGTCTACCGGCTGGTCGGGGTCGACCCGACGGTCGAGCAGTCCTGGGGTGTGTACGCCCGCAGCCTGCTCGCCTTCTCCGCCGTCTCGGTCCTGTTCCTGTACGCCTTCCTACGGCTGCAGAACCACCTGTGGCTCTCGCTCGGATTCGGGCCGGTGGTCGCCCACGGCGCGTGGAACACCGCCGTGTCGTTCGTGACCAACACCAACTGGCAGTGGTACGCGGGCGAGTCGACCATGGGCCATCTGGTGCAGATGGCCGGGCTGGCGGTGCAGAACTTCGTCTCCGCCGCCGTCGGCATCGCCGTCGCCGTCGCGCTGGTCCGCGGCTTCGCCCGCCGCCGCACCGGCGACCTGGGCAACTTCTGGGTCGACCTGGTCCGGATCACCCTGCGGATCCTGCTGCCGCTGTCGCTGCTCGCCGCGATCGTGCTGATGATCGGCGGCGTGGTGCAGAACCTGTCTACGGGCACCGACGTCGGCACCTTGACCGGAGGCAGCCAGATCATCACCGGTGGGCCGGTGGCCAGCCAGGAGGCGATCAAGGATCTTGGCACCAACGGGGGCGGCTTCTACAACGCCAACAGCGCCCACCCGTTCGAGAACCCGGCTGCCTGGACGAACTGGCTGGAGATCTTCCTACTGTTGGTGATCCCGTTCAGCCTGCCCCGGGTCTTCGGCCGGATGGTCGGCCAGGTCCGGCAGGGGCACGCCGTCGTCGCCGTCATGGCCGTGCTGGCCATCGCCAGCATCACCCTGACGAACGCGTTCGAGTTGGCCGGCGACGGCACCGTGCCGCAGGCGGTGGGTGCCGCGCTGGAGGGCAAGGAGGTCCGGTTCGGCGTTCCCGGCTCGGCCACCTTCGCCGCCGCCACCACGCTCACCTCCACCGGCTCGGTGAACTCGGCCCACGACTCGTACACCCCGCTGGGCGGCATGATGACCATGGTCAACATGATGCTCGGCGAGGTGGCGCCCGGCGGTGTCGGCGCCGGGCTCTACGGCATGCTCGTCCTGGCCGTCGTCACCGTGTTCGTCGCCGGGCTGATGGTTGGCCGGACCCCGGAGTACGTCGGCAAGAAGATCGGCTCCCGGGAGGTCAAGCTCGCGTCGCTGTTCTTCCTGGTGTCCCCGGCCCTCGCGCTGGTCGGCACGGCGGCGGCGTTCGCCACCGGCAACGACGTGACCGCGCTCAACGTCGGCCCGCACGCGCTCTCCGAGGTGCTGTACGCGTTCACGTCGGCGAGCAACAACAACGGTTCCGCGTTCGCCGGCCTGGCGGTCGGTACGCCGTGGTGGAACATCGCGCTGGGCGTCTGCATGTTACTCGGCCGGTTCCTGCCGATCGTCTTCGTGCTCGCGCTGGCCGGCTCGCTGGCCCGCCAGCAGCCTACCCCCACCTCCGAGGGAACCCTGCCGACCGACCGGACGCTCTTCGTCGGGATGGTCGTCGGTGTCACGGTGATCCTCGTGGCGCTGACGTTCCTGCCGGCACTCGCGCTCGGCCCGCTGGCCGAAGGGCTGTGAGCACCATGAAACAGCGCGACATGACCACGCCGGCGCCGCACGGCGCCGCCGACGCGGCGACCGCCGGTACGCCGGCCACCCACGGCGACCGCGCCGGTGGCCTGCTCGACCCCGGACAGTTGATCCGGTCCCTCCCGGATGCCCTCGGCAAGCTCGACCCGCGCAGCCTGTGGCGCAACCCGGTCATGCTGATCGTGGAGGTTGGCGCGGTCTTCACCACGGTGCTCGCGGTGACCGACCCGTCGGTGTTCGCGGTCGCCATCACCGCCTGGCTGTGGCTGACGGTGCTCTTCGCCAACCTCGCCGAGGCCGTCGCCGAGGGCCGGGGTAAGGCGCAGGCCGCCACGTTGCGGAAGGCGAAGCAGGACACCGTCGCCACCCGGTTGCTCGGCTGGACGCCGGGTGCTGCCCCCGACATGTACCGCGCCGAAGAGGTCCCGGCCGCGCATCTGGCGCGGGGCGACGTCGTCGTGGTGGAGGCCGGCCAGGTCATCCCCGGTGACGGGGACGTGGTCGAGGGCATCGCCAGCGTCGACGAGTCCGCCATCACCGGCGAGTCCGCCCCGGTGATCCGGGAGTCGGGCGGGGACCGCAGCGCGGTCACCGGCGGTACGAAGGTGCTCTCCGACCGGATCGTCGTGATGATCACGCAGAAGCCGGGCGAGAGCTTCGTCGACCGGATGATCCACCTGGTCGAGGGTGCCAACCGGCAGAAGACCCCGAACGAGATCGCGCTGAACATCCTGCTCGCCGCGCTCACGATCGTCTTCCTGCTGGCGGTGGTCACGCTTCAGCCCCTGGCTATCTTCTCGAAGGGCTACCAGGGAGCCGCGCCGGACAGCCAGGCGATCACCGCCACCGGGATCAGCGGGATCGTGCTGGTCTCCCTGCTGGTCTGCCTGATCCCCACGACCATCGGGGCGCTGCTGTCGGCGATCGGCATCGCCGGCATGGACCGCCTGGTGCAGCGCAACGTGCTGGCGATGAGTGGCCGGGCCGTCGAGGCCGCCGGCGACGTCAACACGCTGCTGCTGGACAAGACCGGCACCATCACGCTCGGCAACCGGCAGGCCGCCGATTTCGTGCCGGTCGAAGGCGTGCAGCGGGCGACCGTCGCCGACGCCGCGCGGTTGTCCAGCCTCGCCGACGAGACACCGGAGGGACGTTCGGTCGTGGTGCTGGCCAAGAACGAGTTCGGGCTGCGCGAGCGCGAACCGGGCCTCGTCCCGCACGCCACGTTCGTGCCGTTCACCGCGCAGACCCGGATGAGCGGCGTCGACCTGACCCCCAAGGACGCCGGGCCGGCGCGGCGGATCCGCAAGGGTGCCGCCGCCGCGGTGATGAGATGGGTACGCGAGAACGGCGGCGACCCCACCGAGCAGGTCGGTCAGATCGTCGACGAGATCAGCGGCATCGGCGGAACCCCGCTGGTGGTCGCCGAGCACGTCGACGGCCAGCCGGCGCGTGCGCTCGGCGTCATCCATCTCAAGGACGTGGTCAAGGCCGGTATGCGGGAGCGGTTCGACGAGATGCGCCGGATGGGCATCCGCACCGTGATGATCACCGGTGACAATCCGCGTACCGCCCGGGCGATCGCCGACGAGGCCGGTGTGGACGACTTCCTCGCCGAGGCCACCCCGGAGGACAAGCTCGCCCTGATCAGGAAGGAGCAGGAGGGCGGCCGGCTGGTCGCGATGACCGGCGACGGCACCAACGACGCGCCGGCGCTCGCCCAGGCCGACGTCGGCGTCGCGATGAACACCGGCACGTCGGCGGCGAAGGAGGCCGGCAACATGGTCGACCTCGACTCCGACCCGACCAAGTTGATCGAGATCGTGGAGATCGGCAAGCAGTTGCTGATCACGCGCGGCGCGCTGACCACCTTCTCGATCTCGAACGACATCGCGAAATACTTCGCGATCATCCCGGCCATGTTCGCCGGCATCTACCCCGGACTGAACGCCCTCAACGTCATGCGGCTGGCCACCCCGGAGTCGGCGATCCTGTCCGCGGTCATCTTCAACGCACTCGTCATCGTCGCGCTGATCCCGCTGGCCCTGCGCGGCGTCCGGTACCGCCCGGCATCCGCCTCGAAGCTGCTGCGCCGCAACCTGCTGGTCTACGGCCTCGGTGGCATGGTGGTGCCGTTCGTCGGCATCAAGCTCATCGACCTGCTCGTCCAGTTCGTCCCGGGGGTGTCCTGATGCGTCTTCCCAGCTGGCTCGCCCGACACCTGGCCGCCCTGCGCGCCCTGCTCGTCCTCACCGTGCTGCTCGGGCTGGCGTACCCGCTGGCCATGGTCGCGGTCGGCCGGATGCCCGGCCTCGCCGGCAACACGGGCGGATCGCTCGTGACGGTCGACGGCCGCGCCGTCGGCAGCACGCTGATCGGCCAGTCCTTCACCGACGCCGACGGCAACCCCGTTGCGCGCTACTTCCAGTCCCGCCCGTCGGCAGCCGGCGACGGCTACGACCCGACCGCCACCGGCGCCAGCAACCTCGGCCCGGAGAGCGTGGTCGACACCATCGCCGCCGACCCGGCGGCGTCGAGGCCGAGCCTGCTCACCCGGGTGTGCGCGCGCAGCAAGGCGGTGGGGGGACTCGACGGCGTCGACGGCCGGCGCCCGTACTGCACCGCCGACGGGGTGGGGGCGGTGCTCGCGGTGTTCCGCCGCGACGGGCTGACCGGCCCGGTCACCCGGGTCGTCAGCGTCAACCAGGTCGCCCCGGCCACCCCGTTCCTCGGCAGCTACCAGGGGGTGCCGGTCGAGTTGGCCCGCCCCGGTGAGGACTACGTGTCCGCCGGCGGGCTGGTTGTCCCGATCCGGGGCGACGCCCCGGCCGAGCCCGCCGTGCCGGCCGACGCGGTCACCGCCAGCGGCAGCGGCCTCGACCCGCACATCTCCCCGGCGTACGCGGACATCCAGGTCGCCCGCGTGGCGCGCGAGCGCGGCGTGGACCCGGCGGCGGTCCGCCGCCTGGTCCGGGAGCACACCACCGGCCGGCTGCTCGGTTTCCTGGGCTCGCCGGCGGTGCGCGTGCTGGACCTCAACCTGGCACTCGACCAGCGGTTTCCCGTTCGCTGAGGCGGCCCCCGTCCTGGGCGGAATGATGACAAGAGGCACTTCGGCGGAGGAGAGGACGCGGGTGGCGCGGGGAGAGCTGCGCATCTATCTCGGCGCCGCACCCGGCGTCGGCAAGACCTACGCGATGCTCGAGGAGGCTCACCGGCGGGCCGGACGGGGCACCGACGTGGCGATCGCCTTCGTCGAGACCCACGGCCGCCCCCACACGGCGGCGATGATCGGCGATCTGGAGCAGGTGCCCCGGAAGACGATGACGTACCGGAGCGCCGAGTTCACCGAGATGGACCTCGACGCGGTGCTCACCCGGCGGCCCGAGGTGGCCGTCGTCGACGAGCTGGCCCACACCAACGTGCCCGGCTCCCGAAACGGCAAGCGCTGGCAGGACGTCCAGGAGCTGCTCGACGCCGGCATCACCGTGCTCACCACGGTCAACATCCAGCACCTGGAGTCCCTCAACGACGTCGTCGCCCAGATCACTGGCACCACCCAGCGGGAAACCGTCCCGGACGCCGTCGTCCGCGCCGCCGAACAGGTCGAACTCGTCGACATGACGCCCGAGGCGCTGCGTCGGCGGATGGCCCACGGCAACATCTACCGCCCGGACAGGATCGACGCCGCGCTCGGCAACTACTTCCGGGTCGGCAACCTCACCGCCCTGCGTGAGCTGGCTCTGCTCTGGCTCGCCGACAAGGTCGACGACCAGCTCGACGCCTACCGCGCCCAGCAGGGCATATCCGCCACCTGGGAGACCCGGGAACGGGTCGTCGTCGCGCTCACCGGCGGCCCAGAGGGCGACACGCTGATCCGGCGCGCCGCCCGTATCGCCGACCGGAGCAAGGGCGCCGACCTGCTGGCCGTACACGTGGCCCGCAGCGACGGTCTGGCCGGTGCCGACCCGGCCCAACTCGCCCGGCAGCGGCTGTTGGTGGAGAGCCTCGGCGGCACCTACCACCAGGTGCTCGGCACCGACATCCCCGCCGCGCTGCTCGACTTCGCCCGCGGCGTCAACGCCACCCAGCTCGTCCTCGGCGCCAGCCGACGCGGGCGGTTCGCCCAGATCCTGTCCCGCGGGGTCGGCGTCACCACCACCGCGCTATCCGGCGCCATCGACGTCCACCTGGTCACGCATCCGGAGGCCGGGCGGGGCCGGCGGTCCCCTGTCCCGGCGGCGCTGTCCCGGCGGCGCCGGCTGCTCGGCTTCGTGCTCACCATCCTGGGCATGCCCGCCCTGACCGCGCTGCTCAGGGTCCTGCCCGACCTCACCCTCACCAACGACATCCTGATCTTTCTCGCCGCCGTCGTCGGGATCGCCCTGACCGGTGGGCTGTGGCCGGCGCTGCTCGCCGCGCTCGGCGGGTCACTCCTGCTCAACTGGTTCTTCACCCCGCCCTTCCACACCCTGACCATCGCCGAGGCTGACAATCTGCTCGCCCTGGGTGTCTTCGTCGGCGTGGCCATCGCCGTCAGCGGTGTCGTCGACGTCGCCGCCCGGCGTACCCGGGAGGCGGCCCGCGCGTCCGCCGACGCCCAGACCCTCGCCACCGTCGCCGGCAGCGTGCTGCGCGGCGAGCGGCCCCTGCCCGCGTTGCTGAACCGGCTGCGGGAGACGTTCGGGCTGCGCGCGGTGAGTGTCCTGGAGAGCGCCGACGAGGTAGCCGGCCGCCCCGACCTCGGCCGTGACACCGTCTGGCAGGCGGTGGCCGCCGTGGGCGAGCGACCACCGAACCGCCCGGACGAGGGAGAGACCGCGGTGCCGGTCGACGATCGGCTCACCGTCGTCCTCGCCGGCCGTCCGCTGCACGCCTCCGACCGGCGCATCGTCGAGGCGTTCGCCGCCCAGGCCGCCCTGGCGCTGCGCCAGGAACGCCTCGCCGCGGAAGCCGCCACCGCGCGGCCCCTCGCCGAAGCCAACCGGATGCGTACCGCACTGCTCGCCGCCGTCAGCCACGACCTGCGTACGCCACTCGCCTCCGCCAAGGCCGCCATCTCCAGCCTGCGCAGCCACGACGTCGAGTTCGACACCGCCGACCAGCACGAACTGCTCGCCACCGCGGACGAGTCCCTCGACCGGCTCGGTCGGCTCGTCGCCAACCTGCTCGACATGAGCCGCCTGCAGGCCGGTGCCCTCGGCGTGCACCCGGTGGCACTCGGGCTGGAGGACGTCGTACCCCGCGCGCTCGACGAACTGGGCCCGGCCGCGGCCCACGTGGCCACCGACATCCCCGCCGACCTGCCCACCGCCAGCGCCGACCCGGGCCTACTGGAGCGGGTCCTGGTCAACGTGGTCGCCAATGCCCTGCGCCACAGCCCACCCGACCAGCCACCGGCCATCACCGCCAGCGCGCACGCCGGCCAGGTCGAGCTGCGGGTCATCGACCGTGGGCCCGGCATCCCCGAAGACCAGTGGGAACACGTCTTCCAGCCGTTCCAGCGGCTCGGGGACCGGGACAACACCACCGGTGTCGGTCTCGGTCTCGCCCTGTCCCGCGGGCTCGTCGAGGCCATGCACGGCAGCATCACCCCCGAGACCACCCCCGGCGGAGGACTCACCATGGTCCTGCGGCTGCCCGCCGCCACGCCGACCGAGCCGACGGAGGGCCCGCAGGAATGACCCGCATCCTCGTCGTCGACGACGAACCACAGATCCTGCGGGCCCTGCGCATCAACCTGCGTGCCCGCGGTTACGACGTCGACCTAGCCGCCACCGGCACCGCCGCGCTCAAGACCGCGGCCAGCCGCCCACCTGACCTGGTCGTGCTCGACCTCGGCCTGCCGGACCTGCACGGCGTGGACGTCATCCGAGGGCTGCGTGGCTGGACCACGGTCCCGATCGTCGTGCTCTCCGGACGCGCCGGCAGCGACGACAAGGTGACGGCGCTCGACGCCGGTGCCGACGACTACGTCACCAAACCCTTCGGCATCGACGAACTCCTGGCCCGCATCCGCGCCGTCACCCGTCGCCACGGTCAGGGCGGCGAGGTGTCCGGGCCGACGGCGCGAATCGGCCGTCACACCGTCGACCTCGCCGCCCGCACCGTCACCCGCGACGACGGCGCCGACGTCAAACTGACTCCCACCCAGTGGGGCGTACTGGAACAACTGCTGCGCAACCCCGGCAAGCTGATCACCCAGCGGCAACTTCTGCGCGATGTCTGGGGGCCCGAGTACCAGAACGAGACCAACTACCTACGCCAGTACCTGGCGCAACTGCGCCGCAAGCTCGAAACCGACCCCGCCCGCCCCCGTCACCTCATCACCGAGCCCGGCATGGGTTACCGGTACCGACCATGAGACCGCCCAGGATCGCTTGCGGCACGGTCCGATTGACGTCACCGTGACCGGACGGTCGGGCGGCGTCGGGCTGGAACCTCCCTGACAGACTGGCAAGGGTCGACTTCTGGGGGACCCATGTCGCGTCGGATGTCTGGCCTGGTGCTGCTGACCCTGAGCTTCCCGCTGCTGATGCTCGGGATCACCGCCTGGAGGGAAGCGAACCACGAGGCGGGTGTCCGGGCGTGGCAGCTCGAGGAGGCCGCCTCCGCCGCCGACCCGAAGGACCGGGAGGATTTCGCCGAATACGCGAAATACACCTTGGACCGTCAGCAGAGCGCGGAGAGAACCCGGAACTGGCTCCTGACCGTCGCCGTCCTCGGCGCCGGCGGTGGCATCGCGTTGCTCCTGCCGATCCGTCGCCGGCCCGTCGCCGAACCGGCGTCGGATGACCCCGCCCAACCGGCGCGGGACGCCGCCGCGGAACCGGCGCAGGACGGCACCGCCCAACAACCGGTTCAGGATGTCGCCGCGGACGACGCCGGCCCGCCGGGCCTGTTCCGCCCGTGTCGGGCCTGCCAGTGGCGGATCTCGGTCGAGGCGATCGCGTGCCCCCGCTGCGGCTGCCCGCACGAGCCGGTGCCGGAACAGTCGGCGCCGGTCAACGGGATGCAGCGCGCCTTCTACATCGCCCTGCTCGTGCTCGGCCTCGGGTCCGCCACGGTGATCTACACCGTCCTGTTCGACAGCCTGTCGGAGACCAGGCTCGTGCAGGTCGCACCGTACTGGCTCTTCCCGAGCGTGTTCGGTTACTACGGGTTGGTGGCCCAGCGTATGGAGGCCCGGCGGCAGACGACCCACCTGGACACCGTCTCCGAGCAGTTGCTGAACGTCATCCGGGAGGCCGGCGGGTCCCTCGGGCAGGTGATCGCCCTGCTGATCCACGCTCCTTTCCTGATGGTCAAGAGCCGGCGACCGTCCTCGCCCGGACGAGCGAGACCGTCGCCGGCCTGCTCGACCGGCGCGACGAGCGGATCAACCGCATCGACGGCGATGCCAGCACCTTCGCCGGGATGACGCTGATCGCCGCCGTGCTCGTCGGCTTCGTCATCGAGGTCGCGCGCGGGCAGGACGGGCAGCCGTTCGCCGCACTCGGCGCGACAGCCGGGGTGGCGTACGTCGTCGCCCTGGTCGTGCTGCGCCTCCGCCGTTGACGGGGGCGGGCCGCCGGGTGGCGGCCCGCCCGTACGCGCGCTGCTCCTGCCGCCCGGCCGGTGGCCCTTGCTGGAAACGAAAATCACTTCCGATAGTCTGTGGGTCCGTCGTCGAAGGAGAACCTCTCGTGGCCGTACCCAAGCGGAAGACCTCCCGGTCGAACACCCGGCACCGGCGGGCGCAGTGGAAGGCGAGTGTGCCGCAGTTGACCCCCTGCCCGTGCCCGCGAAAGGAGATGGTGGTGCCGCACCGGGCCTGCGCCCACTGCGGGCTCTACAAGGGCCGCCAGGTGGTGGACCAGCCGTGACCGGCCGGCTGCCGGTCACCGTGCTGTCCGGCTTTCTCGGCGCCGGCAAGACCAGCCTGCTCAACCACGTCCTGGCCAACCGGGACGGGTTGCGGGTCGCGGTGATCGTCAACGACATGAGCGAGGTCAACATCGACGCGGCGCTGGTCCGCGACGGGGGAGCGCTGTCGCGGACCGAGGAACGGCTGGTCGAGTTGACCAACGGCTGTATCTGCTGCACGCTGCGCGACGATCTGCTCGACGAGGTGGCCCGGCTCGCCCGGCTGGGCCGCTTCGACTACCTGCTCATCGAGTCCAGCGGCATCTCCGAGCCGATGCCGGTGGCCGCCACGTTCGCCTTCGGCGTCGAGGACGGGCAGGTCCTCGACGATCTGGCCCGGCTGGACACCACCGTGACGGTGGTCGACGCGGCCGGGCTGCTGGCCCGCATCGAGGCGGGCGAGACGCTCGAGGCGCGCGGACTGGCCGCGTACGAGGGGGACGACCGCAGCATCTCCGACCTGCTGGTCGACCAGATCGAGTTCGCCGACGTACTGGTGGTCAACAAGACCGACCTGGTCACCACGGAGGAGTTGGGTGTGCTGGAGGCGCTGCTGACCCGGCTCAACCCGGCGGCCCGGCAGGTCCGCACGGTGCACGGACGGGTGCCGCCGGCGGAGATCCTGCACACCGGCCGCTTCGACCTGGAACGTGCCGAGACCGCCCCCGGCTGGGTGGCCGAACTCAACGGCGAGCACGTGCCCGAGACCGAGGAGTACGGCATCTCCAGCATCGTCTTCCGCGATCACCGGCCGTTGCACCCGCAGCGGCTGTGGGATCTGCTCACCGACGGGCTGGACCGGTTCGGCGTTCTGCGCTCCAAGGGCTTCCTCTGGTTGGCCAGCCGCCCGGACGTGCAGGCGCTCTGGTCGCAGGCTGGCCCGTCCGGGCGCTGCGACCCGGCCGGCGTACCGGTCGCGGTCTCCGGTGAGTGGCCGGAGGATCCCGTCGACCGGGCCGAGTTGGCCTCCCGCTGGCATCCGGTCTTCGGCGACCGCCAGCAGGAACTCGTCCTGATCGGAGTGGGGCTGGACGCCGGCGGCCTACGCGCGGCGTTGGAGGACTGCCTGCTCACCGAGGCCGAGATCGCCGTCGGTGAGGACGGCTGGCGGGCGCTGCCCGACCCGTTCCCGGAATGGGACTTCGGTGACGGTGACGAGCACGCGCACCCCGAACCGGTCGCCGTCCCGGGTCGGCGCTGACGTGTCCACTCACCTCGTACCCGAGGACGTGGCCGGATGGCGGCGGGACTGGGAGGCGATGATGCGCCACTACCAGCCCGGCCGGGACGCCCTCCTGACGGCCGGGCTGGACGCGGTCCAGGCGCTGACCGGCCGGCCGCCACAGCGGGTACTCGATGTCGGCGGCGGACCGGGCACCACCGCCGAGGCCGTCCTCGCCCGTTGGCCCGACGCGCAGGTCACCGTGCTCGACGTCGACCCGGTGCTGCTGGCGCTCGCCGATGCCGCGCTGCCGGGCCGCGTCCACACCGTGTCCGCGGACCTCGGCTCACCGGGCTGGACGGCCCTCGCCGGCGGCCCGTTCGACCTGGTCCTGGCCATCATGACCGCGCACTACCTGCCGGAGCGGCGACTCCGGGACTGGTACGCCGAGGCACGCACGGTGCTGCGTCCGCACGGACTGCTCCTGCTGGCCGATCCCGTAGCGGACGACCAGCCGGCTGCACGCCCGGCGGAAGCGCCCCAGCAGCGGCGAGACAGCGCCGGCGATCCGTGGACGGACTGGTGGCGTCAGCTCGTCGGGCATCCGGTCCTGGAGCCACTGCTGCGCCGACGGGCCGCCCTCCTGGCCGGGCTGACCAGCGCGGAGTTCGTGGCGCCGGTCCGCTGGCACCGGCAGGCGGCGTCTCGGGCCGGGTTCGGTCCCGCCGTGACGCTCCGCCGGGACGGCGGCCACGCGCTACTGGCCCTGCCGGCGTCCGGGGACGGGCGGTAACCGGCTCCTCGTCGCGCCCGGTCGGCGTTGTGGTGGTCGGTCACCGGTCATCGACCGGCCAGCCCGTGTCGGCGAGGCAGGCCACGGGCCGGGCCGGTCGATGAGTAACCGGCTCAGCGTGAGCGCTGTGGCCCGCGTCGGGCGTACTTGGCGCGGAACTTCTCCACCCGTCCCTCGGTGTCGAGCAGGCGCTGCCGGCCGGTCCAGAAGGGATGGCTGGCCGAGGAGATCTGCACGTCGATCACGGGGTACGTCTTGCCGTCGGTCCACTCGACGGTCTGGTCGCTGGTGGCGGTGGAGCGGGTGAGGAAGGCGAAGTCGGCGGCGCGGTCGCGGTAGACGACGGGCCGGTAGGTGGGGTGGATGCCGGGCTTCACGTGGGTTCTCCTTCGGTGTCGGTCGGGTCCAGGCCGGCGAGCGGGAAGCAGCCGGCGAACGGGTCGTGGTAGGTACGCCAGGTCTCCTCGCCGTCGGCGAGTTCGGCGTCGGTGAGCAGGCAGCGGCTGAGGGTGCGGTGCAGGTCGGCGGGGTCGAGGTCCAGGCCGATGAAGGCGAGGTGCTGGTGGCGGTCCCCGTAGTAGGGGTCCCAGTCGAGCGCCGCCGCGAGCCGACGGTGGTCGGAGACGTGGTCCCAGTGCTGGTCGGGCAGGACGGCCAGCCAGCGGCCCAGGGAACCGAGGCCGAGGCCGCCGCCGGCGAACTCCCAGGCGACCACCGTCTCGGGTTGGCTGGCCAGCCAGAGGTGGCCCCGGGAGCGGATGATCTCGGCGTTGACCTCTTCCAGGACGTTGTGCAGCCGGCCGGGGTGAAACGGGCGCCGGGCACGGAAGACCACCGAGACCACGCCGCAGTCCGGGTGCGGCTCGTGCACCCCGAGGGAGTAGCCCTCCAGGCCGCGGGCCAGCACGCCGGGGGTTTCGGGGCGGTGCCGGCCGGTGCCGCGTAGCTGGCGGGTCAGTTCCCCGGCGTCGACGTGGTCGCCCTGGACGGACACCAGGGTCGCCCAGGGGGTCATCCGTTCCAGCAGCACCGCGAGGCGGCTGGTGTCGTACGCCCCTTCCGGTGAGTCTCCCCAGAGGACCAGCGTGTCGGCGTACTCGATCTGCCGGACGACGACGTCGGCGAGGGCGCGGTCGTCGTTGTCGGCGGCCTGGATGCCGAGGGCCCGGAGCTCGTCGGTGCTGGCGAGGCCGTCGAGCAGGTGCTCGGCGGCCACGACGGTGACGTAGGAGTCGATCCGCAACAGGTCGGCCAGGGACGTGCCGTCGACGAGGCAGTGCGCGCAGGCGGCGGCGACGGCCTCGGGTTCGACCACCTCGGGCAGCATCAGCAGCAGGTCCCGACCGGGGTGCGCGCGGGCGAGCCGGGCGAGGGTGGGCAGCACGTCCTCCCGCAGGGTGCAGGAGACGCAGCCGTGCGCCAGGGTGATCCGCTCGTCCTCCCACACCCCGGCGGCGTCGCGGACCACCCGGTGCACGGTGCCCTCGCGGACCTCGGCGAGATCGTGGCGGACCAGCAGCAGTGCCGGGTCGGCGGCGAGGAGCGCGCGAGCGACGGCGTACGTGGCGGCCGGCCAGAAGCCGCTGAGCACGGTCAGCGACGGCCGGGTGCCGGCCGCCGGGGCTCCGGCGTCGGCCGGTGCGAGCGGTGACGTCGACATCACAGTCCTCTCGACCAAGTTGAAAACGGTTGTCATTATAGGCACGTGATCGACCACAAGGCTCGTTGTGAAGGAGTGACCCGTGTCCCGACGCTGTGACGTCACCGGGGCGAAGCCGAGCTTCGGCAACGCCGTGTCCCACTCCCACCGGCGCACCCGCCGCCGGTGGAACCCCAACCTGCAGAACCACCGCTACTGGCTGCCCTCCGAGCGGCGGTGGATCCGGCTGACCCTGACCGCCAAGGCGCTGAAGACCGTGGACCGCAAGGGCATCGAGAAGGTCGTGGCCGAACTGCGCGCCCGTGGGGTGACGGTCTGATGGCCCGCCAGACCGACGTTCGCCCGATCGTGCGGCTGCGCAGCACCGCCGGCACCGGCTACACGTACGTCACCCGCAAGAACCGCCGCAACGACCCCGACCGGCTGGTGCTGCGCAAGTACGACCCGGTGGTACGCCGGCACGTCGAGTTCCGCGAGGCACGCTGAGATGGCCCGCAGGAGCCTGGGCAACCGGCAGGCCCGCCGCGCCGAACTCGTCGCCCGGCACGCCGAGCGCCGCGCCGGACTGAAGCGGGCCATCGCCCGCCCGGACACCGATCCGGCCGTCCGGGACGACGCCGTCCGCCAACTGGCCCGCCTGCCGCGGGATTCCAGCTCGGTACGGCTGCGCAACCGCGACGTGGTCGACGGGCGGCCACGCGGAGTGCTGAGCCGCTTCGGGCTGTCCCGGCTGCGGTTCCGCGAGATGGCGCTGCGCGGCGAACTCCCCGGCATCCGCAAGGCGTCCTGGTGAACTACCGGCGGCCGGGGGCTTCACGTCGACGCTGGAGGGCGACGCCCTGCCGTAACTGAAAGCCGTTACCATTACCAGAATCCGCCGAGAGTGGGGGGTATCTCTGGGCGGACGGATCCGGCCGGCGCGGCCCCGCATGCACGGGTGCCGCGCCGGCCTGGTTGTCGTTGGATGGGGTGGTGAGACGCGGCAGGGAGGGTGGTCAGCGACCGGTGGCTGCCTCGCCGCCGACCGGGCCGAAGGTGTGCCCGGCGGTGCCGTGCCCGGCGGTGTCGCCGTCGTGGTGGTCGGCGTGGAAGAGTGCCTCGGTCAGCAGTCGCTGCACATGCACGTCGGCGGCCGAGTAGTAGACGAAGGTCCCTTCCCGTCGGCCCCGTACCAGCCCGGCGAGACGCAGCTTCGCCAGGTGCTGGCTCACCGCGGTCGGTGCCGCACCAACCAGTTCGGCCAGGCAGGCGACCGAGGACTCCCCCTGCAGCAGCGCCCAGAGGATCTTGATGCGGGTCGGGTCGGCGAGCAGCCGGAAGCCTTCGGCGGCGAGCTGGACCTGCTCGTCGTGCGGCATGCGGAAATCCGGCAACGACGTGTGCACGCTCTCACTCTACCGGCCACGGATCCCTGCCTGATCTACTGCATGCGAAGATGCGCAGGTATGCTGCTGGCGTGACGATGACCCGGGAAGCCACGCGCACTCCCTCGGCGGCCCCACCACCGGCCAAGCCCCTCACCCACCGCCTCTGGGCCCTGCCCGAAGTGCGGTGGGCCGCCGCGGCGCTGGTGCTGTTCGCCCTCGGCGGCGCCGCCCAGCTGGCCGGCGCCCCGGCGCCGCTGTGGTGGGCGCTGTACCTCGCCTGTTACCTGGCGGGCGGCTGGGAGCCGGCGCTGTCCGGCCTGCGCGCACTGCGCGAGCGCACCCTGGACGTGGACCTGCTGATGATCGTCGCAGCCCTCGGCGCCGCCGGGATCGGCCAGGTCTTCGACGGAGCGCTGCTGATCGTCATCTTCGCCACCTCCGGGGCGCTGGAGGCGTTCGCGACAGCCCGCACCGCCGAGTCCGTCCGCGCGCTGCTCGACCTCAGCCCGGACCGGGCCACCCGGGTCGGCCAGGACGGGAACGAGGAGACGGTGGATCCGGCACGGCTGCGCGTCGGTGACCTGATCCGGGTACGCCCCGGCGAGCGCATCGGCGCCGACGCCGTCGTCGTCGACGGCACCAGCGAGGTCGACCAGGCGAGCATCACCGGTGAACCGCTACCGGTGGACCGGCGGCCCGGCGACGAGGTCTTCGCCGGCACCGTCAACGGCACCGGGGCACTGCTGGCCCGGGTGCACCGCCCCGCCGGAGAGACGGTGCTCGCCCGGATCGTCGCCCAGGTGGAGCAGGCCTCCGCCACCAAGGCACGCACCCAGCTGTTCATCGAGAAGGTCGAGCAGCGCTACTCGATGGGCGTCGTGGTGGCCACGCTCGCGCTGTTCACCGTGCCACTGATGCTCGGCGCGGCGCTGCAGCCCACCCTGCTGCGGGCGATGACCTTCATGATCGTGGCCTCCCCCTGCGCGGTGGTGCTGGCCACCATGCCGCCGCTGCTGTCCGCGATCGCCCTCGCCGGCCGGCACGGCGTACTGGTCAGGTCCGCGGTCGTGATGGAACGCCTCGCCGACATCGACGCCGTCGCCTTCGACAAGACCGGCACCCTCACCGAAGGCACCCCCGTGGTCACCGCCATCCATCCGATCGGCCCCACCCACGACGAGGGCGCGCTGCTGCGCCTGGCCGCCGCGGCGGAGGCACCCAGCGAGCACCCACTCGCCGCGGCCGTGACCGCCGAAGCCCGCCGCCTGTCTCTTATACAGATCTCCGAGCCCACG
>NZ_SMJY01000140.1:0-16298 GCF_004348355.1 Micromonospora sp. KC721
GCGCAGGGGGGCGGGCGGCTCGCGCCGGGGCCGGATTCTGCCGACCGGCGACTGCGCCGACCGCTGAATCCGCGCCCGGCGCGACCGGCCCCGGCCTAACGGCGCACGGCTGACCTGGCCGGTGTCCGGCCGCCAGCCCCCCTGCCGGGCGACCGGGTCAGGAGCGTCCCCAGGCGGAGGCGCAGCTCTTGAGGACGGAAGTGCCGTCGTCGATGCAGACGGTCAGCTTCACCGGCTTCTCGTCGGCGATCATGTTGGTCGCCGTGCTCGTGCAGCTCCCGTCGTTCTTGGTGTCCCGGATCGACTCCAGCATCCTGTCGTTCTCGTCGCTCAGCCAGGCGTACACCGCAGCGCCGTCGGTCTTGACGTCGCAGGCCTTGATCTCCTCCGCGCCTTCCCAGCCGGACACGTCGGCGTCGAAGAAGGCTTTGCCGGCGGCGTTCTGGGTGTAGAGCCAGCCGATGTTCGTGCTGGCCTGCGCCGGCGTCGCCGCCACCACCAGCGACAGCGCCGTGCCGATCGCGGACATGCCCAGCACGCCGAGGGCCCGGGCGGAGATGCGTCGAGTGCTCATGATCATTCCTTCGTAGCGGGCGGAACCGTCCCCAAAGGATCACCGTCGGCGCTTGCCACACCCCTGCCGTCCGCTTGCCGGCGATCGTCCATACTGAAGGATCGGGGGAGGTGGGTCCGTGGAGTTCAGGATCCTCGGCTCGGTCGAGGCGTACTCGGCGGGCGTACCGCTCGACCTCGGCACCCGCCGGCAGCAGCGCCTGGTGCTGGCGGTGCTGCTGCTGGAGCCCAACCGCGCGGTGCCGATGGACCGGCTCATCGACCTGGTCTGGGGGTCCACCCCGCCGGCCTCCGCGCGGGGCACCGTCCAGGCGCTGGTCTCCCGGTTACGCACCGCCCTGCGCGGCACCGACGGGCTCGCCGAGATCCTGCACCGGGGAACGGGCTACCTGCTGCGGGTGGACCCGCTCTCGGTCGACGTGCACCGCTTCACCGACCTGGTGGCCCGAGCGCGCGCGGCCGACGGCGAGCGCTCCGTCGAGCTGTTCGACCGGGCCCTCGCGCTGTGGCGCGGCGATCCGCTGGACGACGTGGCCCCGCCGCAGACGCGGGACCGGCTCTTCGGCGGCCTGCGGGAGGCGAGGTGGGCGGCCGTCGAGGACCGGCTGGATGTCCTCGTCCGGCTGGGCCGCTGCCGGGAGGCGCTGGACGAGCTGACCGAGCTGGTGACCGAGCAACCCCTGCGACAGCGCCTCGTGGGCCAGCTCATGCTGGTGCTGCACCGCCAGGGCCGCACGGGCGAGGCGCTGGGCGCGTACGCCGACCTGCGCGCCCGGCTGGTCGCCGAGTTCGGCCTCGATCCCGCCGGTGAGCTGCGGGACCTACAGGCCGCGATCCTGCGCGGCGACCCCGCGCTGGACGCCCTGCCCGCCGGCACGGCGCGCACGATCCCGCCCGTGGTCGAGGCCCCGGCGCTCGTCCCCCGGCCGGCCGCCGGCCAGCCGCCCGTACGCCCCGCCGAGCTGCCCCATTCGCCCGACGGGTTCGTCGGCCGCCAGGCCGAGCTGGCGGCCCTCGACGCGCAGCTCGACGCCGGGCAGCGCTCCGGCCGGCCCCGGATCGTCGTGATCGACGGAATGGGTGGGATCGGCAAGACCGCCCTCGCCCTGCACTGGGGCCACCGGCGGCGCGACGCGTTCGCAGACGGTCAGCTCTACCTCGACCTGCGCGGGTTCAGCCCCAGCGACACCCCGATGACACCGGCCGAGGCGCTGCCCCGGCTGCTGGTCTCACTCGGCGTGCCGCCGTCGGCCATACCGCCGTCCGCCGACTCCCAGGCCGCCCGGCTGCGCAGCCTCACCGACGGCCGCCGGATGCTGATCGTGCTCGACAACGCCTACGACGCCGCGCAGGTCCGGCCGCTGCTGCCGGGCAACGTCGCCGGCCTGGTCGTGGTGACCAGCCGACGCCGGCTCCTCGGCCTGGTCGTACGCGAGCAGGCGGTGCCGCTGGGCCTGGCCCCGTTGCGCCCGGCCGAGTCGGCGGACCTGGTCGCCGGCTGCCTGAACGAGTCCCGCCCCGCCGAGCGGGAGGCGCTCGCCGACTACTGCGGCCACATGCCGCTGGCCATCCGCATCGTCGCCGCCCGGGCCCTCGAACTGCCCGACCGTCCCCTCGGCGAGCTGGTGGACGAGCTGCGCCAGGGCCGCCGCCTCGACGCCTTCGCCGCCTCCGACGGCCCCGACACCAACCTGCGCACCGTCTTCTCCTGGTCGTACCGTTCCCTGTCGCCGCCGGCGGCCGGGCTGTTCCGGCGGCTGGCCCTGCACCCCGGCCAGGGCGTGGGGACTCCCGCCGTGGCGGCGCTCGCCGGCATCGACCTGCCGCGCGCCCGGGAGTTGGCCGGCGAGCTGACCCGGGCCAGCCTCCTGCACCGCACCGGGCCGGACCGCTACCAGTTCCACGACCTGGTCGGCGCGTACGCCACGGAGCTGGCCGGTGCGCCGGAGCACGCCGAGGAGCGCCGGCTCGCGCTGCGCCGGATCCTCGACTGGTACCTGCACACGGTCGCCGCTGCCGAGCGGATGCTCCAGCCGCACCGGCCCCGCTTCGCCCCGGCGCCGCCGCCCCTGGTCGAGCCGCTGCCCTTCGACAGCTACGCCGACGCCCTGAGCTGGTGCGAGGCCGAGCGGTCCAGTCTCGTACCGGTGGTGCGGGCCGCGGTGGCC
The DNA here is from genome assembly GCF_004348355.1 of Micromonospora sp. KC721. NCBI lineage: Bacteria > Bacillati > Actinomycetota > Actinomycetes > Micromonosporales > Micromonosporaceae > Micromonospora > Micromonospora sp. KC721. The sequence continues at coordinate 2,742 of NZ_SMJY01000140.1, forward strand.
AACGGGCTGCCCGGGCACGCGTGGCAGGTCGCGCTCGCCGCGTCGGCGTACTGGTACATCGCCAAGCGGCGCGAGGACTGGCTGGCGGCTGGCGGGATCGGGCTGGCCGCCACGCGGTCTCTCGGCGACCAGCGGGCCGAGGGGGCGCTGCTCATGAGCATGGCCACCGCGCTCTGTGAGAGCCGGCGCTACCCGGAGGCGATCGAGTTGTACCAGGAGTCGCTGCGGGTGCAGGAGGCGATCGGGTACCGCGACTGGCGGCCGACCACCCTCAACAGCCTCGCCGTCGCCCACGCCGAGTCGGGCCGGCCCGATCACGCGCTCGCCACGTTCGCCCTGGCCCGCGACGAGCACCGGCTCCAGGGCAACCGGTGGGGCGAGGGGGTGGCGCTGCAGAACATGGCACAGTGCCATGCGCTGCTGGGCGAGCCGGAGAGGGCCGTCGCCCGCCACGAGGAGGCACTCACCGCCGTGCGCGACACCGGCGACCGGTACGCGGAGGCCATCTGCATCGCCAACCTGGGCGAGGCCCACGCCGACCTGGGGGACCACGAGCGGGCGATCCGGCGCTTCCGGGAGGCGGTGCAACTACACGTGTCGACCGGCAACGCGCACGGCCGGGCGCGGACCCTGCTGGCGCTGGGCCGGTCCCTGGCCGAGCGGGGCGACACCGACGCGGCCCGGTCCTGCTGGCGGGAGGCGCTGGCGGTCTTCGACGAGCTCGGCGACCCCGAGGCCGACGAGATCCGCGCGTTGCTGACCACCGCATGTCACCAGAGGTGATCTTGCCGAGTGGGGGCGGCCGGCTCAGGTGCGGGCGATCGAGGGGCAGTGCCCCTGCCAGGTTGTCTATCCTGCGCCGGGGCACTGCTGCGGGCAGTGTGTCGCCTGCGGTCGCTTGAACAGCAGGTTCACCCTGCCGGCGGTGCCTACGACGTGCCGGTTGCACCGGTGGGCGTGGTGACCAGCCCGGACAGGTGTTCTTCACGGGTGAACAGCATGCGGCAGGTGGTGCCGGTGGCGAAGGTCACCGGCCGCACGAACCTCAGCTGGTGCCGCGAGGGCTCGATGGCATCGGCCCAGTTGAGATCGAATCGGCACAGGATCGGCTGCAGCTCGCCACGGTCGGCCGCGAGCAGAACCTCGTGGAAGAAGCAGCGGCGTACGTCCAGCACATAGGTGTCGTTATCGTCGACGGGTCGCTGAAAGTTGAACGACGGGCCGAAGTAGGACTGCTCGCGTTGCTTGCTGGCGGCGACCAGGGCGGCGAAGGGATCCTCGGCGTGGTCGAGCATGCCGCGGGTGCCAGCGAGGAGGTCCTCGCGCAGCGGGCTGTTGAGGCAGTCCTCCACGATCGTCGCTGCCTTGGCCGACCCGCACACCGGCTGCAGGACGTCGTAGGCCGCCACGGCCAGCGCGGCGAACCGGGCGTTGGCCGCGTCCATCGCGTTGGCGATTAAGCCCTCGATCCGCGTCTCGACGGCTGCCAGGCGGTGTCGCACCAGATCGTCGACGGGCTGAGCCCATGCGGTGTCGGCACCCGATGTCACCAGCTGTACCAGGCGTGCGAAGAACGCACGCTCGATGACAGGGGTCCAGTCGGTTGGGTCGTACTGCGGCTGATCGGGTTGCCCCGGGGCAGCAGATTCAGACGTGGTGGCATCGCGCATGGTGGTCCCTTTTCGGGTCAGGACCACGGGGGCAGCCAACCGAGCACTGGATGCACAAGCATGGCTGGGCGGCCCCGTGTGGCCCGGGGTTGACCAGCGCGCTCCACCACCAACCGGCGCTGTGAAATGACATCTCCATTCAAGAAGATGATCACCGTCGCGTCAAGCCGTCTCGCCCGCCATCGCCAAGTGGTGTGGGATGAGACGTGGACGCGAAAGGGCGCGCGGCACCCGCCGCGCGCCCTTTGCGGTGCGTTACCTCACAGACCCAGCTCGGCCTCGAACTGACCGGCCTCCAGCCGCTCCTTGACCGTGACCAGGAAGCGGGCCGCGTCGGCGCCGTCGATCAGCCGGTGGTCGTAGGACATGGCCAGGTAGACCATCGACCGGATCGCGACCACCTCGCCCAGCTCCGGGTCGTTGACCACGACCGGACGCTTGACCACGGCACCCGTGCCGAGCATCGCCGACTGCGGCGACGGCACGATCGGGGTGTCGAAGAGGGCGCCCCGGCTGCCGGTGTTGGTCAGCGTGAAGGTCGCCCCGGCGATCTCGTCCGGGCTGATCTTGTTGGTCCGGGTGCGCTCGGCCAGGTCGGCCACCCGCTTGGCGATCCCGCCGAGGTTGAGGTCACCGGCGTTGTGGATGACCGGCACCAGCAGCCCGCGCTCGGTGTCCACCGCGATGCCCAGGTGCTCCGCGTCCGGGTAGGTGATCGTCCCGGCGTCGAGGTCCATGCTGGCGTTGACGATCGGGTGCGCCTGCAACGCCTCGATCGCGGCGAGGGCGAAGAACGGCAGGAACGACAGCTTGACCCCGTGCCGCTGCTGGAAGGAGTCCTTCGCCCGGGCCCGCAGCTTGGCGATCCGGGTGACGTCCACCTCGACCACCGTGGTCAGCTGCGCCATCTCGTGCAGCGACTGCTGCATCCGCTTGGCGATGGCCGCCCGGATCCGTGGCAGCTTCTCGGTGGTGCCGCGCTTCGCGCTCGGCTGCGGCTTCTCCGCTGGCTTGGCGGCCGGGGCCGCCGGGGCCGGCTGTTGCGCCGGGGCCGGGGCGGCCTTCGCGGCCTTGGCCTTCTCCGCCGCGTCCAGCACGTCCTGCTTGCGGATCCGGCCACCCACGCCGGTGCCGGTCAGCGAGCCGAGGTCGACGCCGTGCTCGCTGGCGAGCTTGCGCACCAGCGGCGTGACGTAGCCGGCGGCCTCCTCGCCACCACCCTGCGCGGGGGCGGTCGGCCGCTGCGGGGCGGCCGGCTGCGCCGCCTGCTCGACCTTGGCCGGCTGCTGCGCGACCTCGGCCTCCGCGGCCGGCTCGTTGTACGACAGGCCCGGGGTCGGCTCCTCGACCTTCGGCTCGGGCTTCGCCTCGACCTTGGGCTCCGGCTTCGGCTCGGGCTTGGGTTCCGGCTTGGCCTCGGGTTCCGGCTTCGGGGCGGCGCCGGCCGCACCGACGATCGCCAGGTCGGCACCGACCTCGACGGTCTCGTCCTCGGGGACCTTGATCTCCAGCAGAGTGCCGGCCACCGGAGACGGGATCTCCGTGTCGACCTTGTCGGTGGAGACCTCCAGCAGCGGCTCGTCCACCTCGACGGTGTCGCCGACCTGCTTGAGCCAGCGGGTGACCGTACCCTCGGTGACGCTCTCGCCCAGAGCCGGCATCTTCACCGGGGTGCCCTCGCCCGCCGGGGCCGCCTGACCCTGCGGCTCGGCCTGGGCCGGCTGCTGCGGCTCCGGGGCGGTGCCCCCGGCGGCGGCCGTCGGTTCGGCGGCCGGGGCGGCCTCCTGCGCCGGAGCGGCGGCCTCCTGCGCCGGAGCGGCCTCGCCGCCACCGGCCTGCTCGCCCTCGCCCGCGATGACGGCCAGCTCGCTGCCCACCTCGGCGGTCTCGTCCTCGCCGACCACGATCCGGCTCAGCACGCCCGCCGCGGGCGACGGGATCTCGGTGTCGACCTTGTCGGTCGACACCTCGAGCAGCGGCTCGTCGACCTCGACGGTGTCGCCCTCCTGCTTGAGCCAGCGGGTGACGGTGCCCTCGGTGACGCTCTCGCCGAGCCGAGGCATGGTGACCGATACCGGCATGTTCACAGACTCCTTCGTTCCCCTGGTGCGATCACGCCCGTCTGCCGCCGGACGCCGCGGAAGCAATTCTCGATCAGGCGTGCGCGTGCAGCGGCTTGCCGGCCAGGGCCAGGTGCGCCTCGCCCAGGGCCTCGTTCTGCGTCGGGTGGGCGTGCACGAGCTGCGCCACCTCGGCCGGGTAGGCCTCCCAGTTGTAGATGAGCTGGGCCTCGCCGATCATCTCGCCGACCCGGGCGCCCACCATGTGCACGCCGACGACCGGGCCGTCTTCCACCCGGACCAGCTTCACGAAACCGGCCGTCTTGAGGATCTGGCTCTTGCCGTTGCCACCCAGGTTGTAGTTGTAGGTCTTCACCTTGTCGGCCCCGTACTGCTCCTTGGCCTTCGCCTCGGTCAGGCCGACCGACGCCAGCTCGGGGTCGGAGTAGGTGACGCGCGGGATGCCGACCTCGTCGATCACGGCCGGATTCTGCCCGGCGATCTCCTCGGCGACGAAGATGCCCTGCTGGAAGCCGCGGTGGGCGAGCTGGAGACCGGGCACGATGTCGCCGACGGCGTAGATGTTCGGCACGCTGGTGCGCAGCCGCTCGTCGGTCAGCACGTAACCGCGGTCCATCTTGACGCCCTGCTCCTCGTACCCGAGGTTGGCGGTGTTCGGGCCACGGCCGACCGCGACCAGCAGCAGCTCGGCCTCGACGGTGTCGCCGCCGGCGATGGTCAGCCGGACGCCGTTGCCAGTCTTCTCGACCTTCTCGAACGGCTTGCCGACCTTGAAGTTGATCTTACGCTTGCGGAAGGCCCGCTCCAGCGCCTTCGACGACTCCTCGTCCTCGGCGGCGACCAGCCGGGGCAGCGCCTCAACGATGGTGACCTCCGCCCCGAAGGACTTCCACACGCTGGCGAACTCGACGCCGATCACGCCGCCGCCGAGCACGATCACCGAGGACGGGACGCGGTCCAGGGTCAGGGCGTGGTCGCTGGTGATGATCCGCTCGCCGTCGACCTCCAGGCCGGGCAGGGTCTTCGCGTACGAGCCGGAGGCCAGCACGACGTTGCGGCCGGTGTAGCGCCTCCCGTCGACCTCGACGGCGTTCGGCGCGACCAGCTTGCCGTGCCCCTCGACGACGGTGATCGCCTTGTTGCCCTTGAGCATGCCCTGCAGGCCCTTGTGCAGCCGGGAGATCACGCCGTCCTTGTACGAGTTGACCGCGGCCATGTCGATGCCGACCAGTTCGGCCTTGACGCCGAACTGCTCCGACTCCCGGGTCTGGTCGGCGATCTCCGCGGCGTGCAGCAGGGCCTTGGTGGGGATGCAGCCGTTGTGCAGGCAGGTGCCGCCGAGCTTGCCCTTCTCGATCAGCGCGACGGAGAGGTTCAGCTGGGCGGCACGCAGCGCCGTGGCGTAGCCGCCGCTGCCACCTCCGAGGATGACGATGTCGAAGGTTGCGTCGTTCGGCTCGCTCACATCCAACTCCCAGTTCGCGTCACTGCTCGGGGGTTACGGCGGAGTAACAGGCACACCCCACCTCGGTCATCTTGTCACCACCGCACCGCGCGCGCGTAGTGAGGTGCCCAACGACACGTCCCCGGCACGTACGCTTGGCACCGTCTTCGATGACGCTCGGGGGAGGAGAAGGAGTCGCGTGGGGCTGTTCCGACGACGCAGGAAGCCGGTCGGTGACCGTGGCGACCGTCCCGCCGACCGCGCCGACCTCGACCATCTCGAAAACTTCGTGCGGACCCGGCGCGGGGTCGAGGCGTACATCGAGCCACGGACCACGGTCACCGAGACCACCGTCATCCTGATCGCCGACGACGGGGAGTGGACCCGCCGCCGGATCGAGGGTCCGGAGGGCGCCCGACGCTTCGCCCACCGGCTCGCCATCCCGATCTACGACGTCCGCCTGATGGGCTACCCGCAACGAATGCGGGACTACAACGAACGCCGCAAGCGTCGCCCGGAACTCTACTGACCCGCCCTGCCGACCGGACACCGTTGCAGCCCGCCAGACGCGGCATGTCGTGATGTCCCGGCGGCGGGACACCACGACATGCCGCAAACGGTGTGGATCATGAACGCGTGGCCTCAGCCGTGGGTGGCCACGTCCTCGACGAGCTGCACCAGGGTACGGACCGGCACGCCGGTGCCGCCCTTGGTCCAGTAGCCGGTCGCCTCACCCGGGTGGTAGCTGGGGCCGGCGATGTCGATGTGCGCCCAGGCCACCTCCCCGGCGACGAACTCGCGCAGGAACACCCCGCCCTGGAGCATGTGACCGGCCCGGTCCATGCCCGCGTTGACCTGGGAGATGTCGGCGACGTCAGAGTCCATGCCCTTACGGACGTCGTCGGGCAGCGGCATCGGCCAGGCCGGCTCACCGACCGCGTCCCCGACGGCCCGGACCCGCTCGCACAGCTCCGGCGTGCCCATCACCCCGGAGACCCGCTTGCCCAGCGCGATGATCTGGCCGCCGGTCAGGGTGGAGGTCTCGAACAGGTAGTCGGCACCGTCCTCGCAGGCCCGGGCCATCGCGTCGGCGAGGATCAGCCGGCCCTCGGCGTCGGTGTTGAGCACCTCGACCTTCTTACCGTCGTACATCGTGATCACGTCGCCGGGCCGGTAGCTGGTGCCCGACGGCATGTTCTCCGCCATCGGCAGGTACGCGGTCACCGCCACCGACGGCCGCAGAGCGGCGATGGCCAGCATCGCGGCGGCCACCGCCGCCGCACCGGCCATGTCCGACTTCATCTCCCACATGCCCTGCGCCGGCTTGATCGAGATGCCGCCGGTGTCGAAGGTGATCCCCTTGCCGACCAGCGCCACCCGCTTGCCGTTGCCGGCGTCCGACGGGGTGTAGGTGAGGGTGACCAGCCGTGGCGGCGCCTCCGAGCCCTGGCCGACGGCGATGATGCCGCCGTACCCGCCGGCGTGCAGCGCCGCCTCGTCCAGCACCTCCACGCCGAGCCCGGCCGCGCGGGCGGCCTCGGCGACCGCGTCGGCGAAGGCCGGTGGGCGCAACTCGTTCGGAGCGGTGTTCACCCAGTCGCGGCTGGCGCGGACCGCGCCCGCCACCGCCGTGGCCCGCTCGATCTCGGTCCGCGCCGTCGCGTCGGCGGCGTCCGGGACGGCGATCAGCACCTCGGCGACCGGGTCGCGGCGGGTCGGCTGCGGCCGGGTCTTGTAGCCGGCGAACCGGTACCCGCCGAGCAGCGCGCCCTCGGCGACCGCGCGCAACGCGGACGGGGCGTCGGCGTCATCGGGTAGCGGCAGGCTCAGTGCCACCCGGGGCGCCCCGGCGAGCGCCCGGACCACCGCGCCGGCGGCCCGGCGTAGCGTCTCCGGGGCGGGCGCGGCGCCGGTCGGCTCCGGGCCCAGCCCGACGGCGGCGACGACCGGGGCGGTGACGGTGCCCAGCGTGGCCAGCTTGATCACCTCGCCCGGAGCGCCGGTGGCGCCGAGCAGCGCCAGTGTCTCGGTCAGCTTGCCGTCGAAGGCGGCGGCGATGCTCTCCGCCCCGCTGGCCAGTAGCAGTGCGCCGGCCGGGCCGCCGCTGGCGGCCTGCTCGCCGGTCTGGCTGTGCAGGCCGATCACGATCGCGTCGACGGCGAGCTCGGCGGGGTCGGTGTCGACCAGGCTCAGGGTGGTGCTGGGCATTGTCACTGAGGCTACTCCGGGCGGGCCGGGCCGGTCGCGTCGTCGCGTACCGGCGATGAAGGTCTCCGGCGGCAACCTACCCGCCGGAGGCATGGCTGTCCCGCCGAACGCCGTCCGGACGGGTCCCGCCGATGCTAACCATCCGGGCAGTTCCCGGTAAGTTCCCACCCATGACGGACCTGACCCCCGAGGCCGCCGCGACCCGGCTGCGCCGTTCCCCGCTGCACGAGCGGCACACCGCTCTCGGTGCCAAGTTCGCCCCGTTCGGCGGGTGGGAGATGCCCCTGGAGTACGCCGGCGGCGGCGTGCTGAAGGAGCACGCCGCGGTGCGGACCGCGGTGGGGGTGTTCGACGTGTCGCACCTGGGCAAGGCGCGGGTCACCGGTCCGGGCGCGGCCGACTTCGTCAACTCCTGCCTCAGCAACGACCTGCGCCGGATCGGGCCGGGGCGGGCCCAGTACACGTTCTGCTGCGACGACGCGACCGGCGGCGTGGTGGACGACATCATCGCCTACCTGCACGCCGACGACCACGTCTTCCTCGTCCCGAACGCGGCGAACACCGCCGAGGTGGTGCGCCGGTTGCGCGCCGCCGCGCCGGCCGGGGTCACCGTCACCGACGAGCACGAGGCGTACGCGGTGCTGGCCGTGCAGGGACCCCGCTCGACGGAGTTGCTCGCCGCGCGGGGCCTGCCGGTGGAGCACGAGTACATGAGCTTCTTCCCGGCCACCCTGGCCGGCGCCGAGCTGGTGGTCTGCCGCACCGGCTACACCGGCGAGCGGGGGTACGAGCTGGTGGTCCCCGCCGAGGCGGCGGTCGCCGTCTGGGACGCGCTCCTCGCCGGCGGGGAGTCGTTCGACCTGCGGGCGTGCGGGCTCGGCGCCCGGGACACCCTGCGCACCGAGATGGGCTACCCGCTGCACGGGCAGGACCTGTCGCCGGAGATCACCCCGGTGCAGGCCCGCTGTGGGTGGGCGGTGGGCTGGGACAAGCCGACCTTCTGGGGCCACGACGCGCTGCTGGCGGAGAAGGCCGCCGGCCCCCGGCGTACGCTGCGCGGCCTGGTGGCCGTCGACCGGGCGATCCCGCGCCCCGGCATGCCGGTGTACGTCGGTGACCGGCCGGTCGGCACGGTCACCAGCGGCACCTTCAGCCCGACGCTCAAACAGGGCATCGCCCTGGCGCTGGTCGACACCGCCCCGGGCCTCGCCGACGGCGACCTGGTCGAGGTCGACATCCGCGGTCGCCGCGCCCAGATGCGCCTCGCCCGCCCCCCGTTCGTCACCCCCTCCGTCAGGGGTTAGTGGGTGGGGTGGGGGCGTTCGCCGGCGTCCAGCACGGCCTGGGTCCAGCCGCCCTCGATGACCCCGGTGCCGTCCAGCAGAGCCCAGTCGACGACGTCGGCCGCCTCCACCACCACCGGGGAGCCGATCCGCACCGTGGGGTCGGTGTTCGCGTCGCTGGCGCTGGCGCCGACGATCCGCTCGGGAGCATCCCACGAGGTCACCCCCGCCCAGACGTACTCGGGGCCGTCGTCGCCGGGCAGGCCGTACTTGACCACCAGCTGAGACTCCGGCGGAAGCTGACCGGCGAGGAACCGGACCCGGATGTCGGCCAGGCCGGCGCGGGCGGTGGCGACCGCCCGGCTCATCGCGTCCCCGGAGCGGGCATAGCGGACGTCCGGCTGGATGCCGGAGAAGAGCGTCGCGCAGGCCGCCGCGAAGTACTTCCCGTCCGGCCCCGGATGCCCCGGCGGCGGACGCAGACTGAGAAACGAGTCGGCCTCCGGGTCGGTCGCCGGGTCCAGTTCCAGCCGCAGCAGCACCGGGGCGGTCGCGCCGTGCTGCTCCGGGTTGCCGTACGCCACCGCGATGTCGTGCCCGGTCACCGTGGCCAGCACCGGCAGCTGCACGAACGCCGGAACCTCCTCGCCGGACAACCCGTCGGTCCAGTCCCGCAGCAGCCGTCGCGCCGCCCCGGTCATCACCGCACCCCAGGCCCGGGTGAGATGGTCGGGCACGCCCTGGGTCTGCAACTCCAGCAGCCCGAACCGGCGCAGCCCCTTGGTGGTGAACCAGAGCCCCTCCGCGTCGGAGGAGTACGGCACCAGCACCCAGTCGACCAGGCGTATCCGGCCCTGCGCGTCGGGCAGTGAGCGCAGCGCGGTCGCCGGGTCGAGGAACTGCAGCCCGAAGACGTCCACCACGTCACCGTCGACCGACTCGGCGACCGCGGCGGCGACCGCGCGGGCCGCCCACTCGTGGGCCGGCGGCCAGCCGGGCCGGTACTCGGCCTGCACCACCACCAGGTGGCTGGCCGCGGCGAGCCGGCCGAGCTGCGCCTCGGTGGCCCCGAACGCGGTCAGCAGATCCGGCGGCAGCTGCGGAAACTCGTCGATCGGCCGGGTGTCGACGCTCATCAGTGGACTGTCCAGCATCTGCCGGGCGAGCCCGTGCACCGGCTCGGCCAGCCGCCCCGCCAGGGCCCGGACCGCGGTCTTCGGGCTCACCCGGGGCAACCCCGCCACCGGCACCAGATAGGTCGCGCTCAGCGACTCCGGCACCGGTACCGGCAGGAAGTCGTCCGTGATGAGCATGCGTCCCCCAGGTGCGCGCTGGTGCCGTCGGGGCAAACGCTACCCGGCAACCAGGGCCGCGTTCAGGCGGACAGCACGAGCCCCAGGTAGACCAGCGTGGTGACAATCTCCACGCCCGCCCCGAGCACGTCGCCGGTGACGCCGCCGAACCGGCGTACCGCGTGCCGCAGCAGTCCGGCGGCGACGGCCAGCGCGGCCAGCACGACCAGCGGCCCCTGCCACGGCCGACCCGGCACCGCCGGCACGGCGGTGAGGGCGACGGCGGCCGTGCCGAGCGCCAGCGGGACCGGCCCGACCGTCCCGGCGACCAGCGCCCCCAGACCGTCCGGCCGGGCCGCCGGCACCCCGCGCCGGCAGGCCAGGCCAACCGCGAGCCGGCCCGCCGCCGTCGCGGCCACCACCGCCGCGAGCGCCGCCGGCCGGGACCGGCCGGCCAGCTCCGCGAGCGCCGCCGTCTGGAGCAGGAGTACGACCACCAGCGCGACCACCCCGAACGGCCCCACGTCCGGCTTCTTCATGATCTCCAACGCCGCCGGCCCGCGCCGGTACGACCCCAGCGCGTCCACGGTGTCGGCGAGCCCGTCCAGGTGCAGGCCCCGGGTGGCCAGGGCCGCGCAGCCCACGGTCACGCCGGCGGCGACCAGCGGTGGGGCGAGTGCGGCCAGCAGCAGCAGCGTCCCGGCCAGCACCACACCCAGCCCCGCCCCGACCAGCGGGGCGAGCGCCATCGCCCGGCCGGCGACCGTCCGGTCGATGCGTCCGGCGCGGACCGGCAGCGTGGTGAAGGTGGTCAGCGCCAGCCGTAGGCCGTCGACCCGGCCCGGTTCAGCCGGCACGCCCGCCGGACTCGGGGTGGGTGGTGGTCGGACCCGGCCCGGCCGGCTCCGGCTCGGTGAAGTCCGGTTCGTCCTCGGAGTCCGGACCGCCGCCCAGCCGGGGACGGACGGGCAGCGCGGCGGCCAGCGACAGCACCGAACGCAGCAGCGGCAGTGCGGCCAGCGCGTTCGCGCCCTCGCCGAGGTCCAGGCGCAGGTCGAGCAGCGGCGTCAGGCCGAGCACGTCCGCGGCGAGCCGGACGGCCGGTTGGCCGCCATGGTCGGCCAGCAGGCACCAGTGCCGGACCTGCCCGGCCAGATCCCGGCTGATCATGCCGGCGGCCAGGCCGACCGGACCGTCCAGCAGCACCGGCACCCGGCGGGCGGTCGCCCCGAGCAGCACGCCGGTGGCCACCGCGACGTCCCCGCCACCCAGCTCGGCGAGCACGTCCCTGGCGTCCCGGGGGGAGTTGCGGGTGCGGTGCAGCGCGTCCCGGACGGCCGCGCAGCGCACCATCCACGCCGCGTCGTCGATCTGGCCGTCGGCGGTGTACACCCGGCCGAGCACCGCCGGTGCCTCGGCTCCGGCGGTGGCGGCGAGCACGGCGGCCGCCGCCGTCTCGGTGCCGGCCCCGCACGCCCCGAGTACCAGCAGCTGTACGCCCGCGTCGGCGGCCTCCTCGGCCAGCCGCCAGCCGTAGCGCAGGGCCGACTCGACGGCGGCACCGCCGAGCGCCGGCTCCTGCTCCATCGGCGCGGACGACGGGGTGTCCACCACCTGGAGAGTCGCACCGACCTCGGCGGCCAGCCGGGCCAGTGGCCCGGCGCCGGCCCGGGCCTGCTCCGCCCGGCGCGACGAGTCACCCGGCACCGACCCGGCGGCGGCCCCACCGGTGTGGTCGCCGTGCAGCAGCAGCGCCCGCACCGTCGTCCAGGGGGTGGGGTTGGCGGTGCCCTGGGTGGCGGCGGCGAACGTCACCACCCGCTCCAGCGTCCCGAACCCGGCCCCCGGGACGTCCAGCGTGCCGAGCCGGTCGACGGCCTGCCCTCCGGCGTCCTCGTCCGGCATGGGCAGCTCCATGCCGGCCTGGATGACCAGGCCGGTGGCGACCATCGGCAGCGCCATGGTCGGCGCAGCCCAGTCGCCGCCGGCCCCGGTGCCTGCGGTCGCGGGGGCGGACGTGCCCGGGGTGAGCACGGTCGGCAGTGGCGTCTCGGCAGCAGCCACCGGGCCGCTCGCGCCGTTGGCCGCCGCTGACCGCCGCGTGGGCACCTCGGCCGTCCGTGGCACGGCGACCGGCTTCAGCCAGACCGGCTGGCCGGCCACCACCAGCGCCACGGCGTCGCAGGCATCGGCGACGGCCCGGTTCGCCGCGCCGAGGGCGTCGGTGAACGCCCGGCCCAGCGGGGTGGTCGGCACCAGCGACAGCCCCACCTCGGGGCTGACCAGCACCACCCGTGCCGCCGTGTCCCGCACCGCGGCGGCCAGCTCGGCGACCGTGGCCTCGTCGTCGGCGGGCTGGTGCGCCGGGTCGAGCAGCACCGTCACCCAACCGCCCAGGTCGTCCACGAGCAGCGTCTCGCCCGGCCCGGCGGAGGCGAGGACGTCGGCCAGCCGGCGCGGCTGGTCGGCGGTCTCCTCGGTGGTCCAACTCCCTGGGCGGCGGGCCCGGTGGGCGGCCAGCCGGGCGGTCCACTCCGCGTCCTCCGGCCCACCGGCGGTGGACGTCGCCACGTACCGCACGGCGGGGGCGCCAGCCACCAGGGACTCGGCGAACTCCGACTTGCCCGAGCGGATGCCGCCGAGCACCAGGACCGTGTTCCACCCGTCAAGGGACATGCCCGTACCTTAAGGCCGGCCGGCGCGTCGGCGCCGGGCGGCCCGGGCTCAACCGCAGTGCTCGAAACCGCTGCCGTATCTCGCGCCGCCGGCCGTCCCGCCCCATTTCACGCAGGTGCCGCCGGCACCGGCTCGGACCGGGCCGGCGTAGTACTCGAACGAGCCGCGGTCGGTCTTGCGTTTCTTCCCCTGCACCTCCAGGAACGCCGACACCCTGGTCGCCTTGCCCACCCCGTTCTCCTTCATGGTGACCACGCAGTTGGCTTTGGCGCCGCCGTTCCAGAGCAGGTACACGCGGCCCTGCCGGACCCCACCGGCGGTCAGCGCGGCCGAGTCGATGACCTGGTAGCCGGCGCCGCAGACCTGCGCCGGGGTGTACGGGTTCGGCACCGCCGGCGCGCTGCTGGTCGGACTTGGTCGAGGGGAGGCAGTGGTGGCCGGAGGGCTCTGCGGCGGCGTCCCGGCCGGGCTGCGGGTACCGGTCGCGGCGGCGGCCGGCTCCGGCGACGCCGACCGGGACGGGGTGGTGCTCGGATGGGGCTTCGGCCGCCCGGTGGCGGAGGCGCCGGCGGCCGGAGCGGACGGGGTGACCGTGGCGGGCGTCGACTCTGCGGTGAGCGTCGGACTTCCCGCCGTCGGTTGGTCGGTGTCGAGCGCCAGCACCGTGCCGGCGCCGGCGAGGACGACGACGACCGCGCCGGCCGCCCCGACCAGGGCCAGCCGACGGCGTCCCGCCCCGCCGGCCCGGTCCTGCCGGGTGGAGGCGGTGGCGGGTACGGCGTACCCGAGCGGCGGGGTCACCGGCTGCGAATCCGCCGACGCTCCGGAGCCGGTCGCCGGCGCCTGCCCCGGACCGGCGGCGACGGTCGCGCCGACGGGCGTCGGTGCTGCGGTGGGGTGCGC
>NZ_SMJY01000141.1:0-16257 GCF_004348355.1 Micromonospora sp. KC721
GGGTTCCGGCGGGGTTGTCCACGATGATGCTCACGGCATTTCCCTTCGTACCAGACGGCTGATGTCGGCCTCGGCGAGACCGTGCGTGACATGGTGGCGCAGTTGCTGTGCGGTGGCGTGCAACGCCGGCGCGGCCCGCCCGTCGCGGGTGACGGCCCGCAGGGCCAGTTCGGCGTCCTTGTGCGCCAGCCTGATACCGAAGCGGGCCCCGGTCGCCTGGGTACGGGCAACGACCGCGCCCAGCGGTCCACGTGCCAGGGCTTCGAGGACCACCTCACGGGCGATCGCGGTGGCGTCGGCGACGGTGAGCGCATCGGCGATCCCCACGACGGCCGTGGCCAACGCGGCGTTGACGGCGAGTTTGACCGCTGCCGCATCGCCCACGTCGCCCACCGGGTGGACGGAGCCGAGGTCGTGGAGCACCGTGGCGACCTCTTCCCACGGCCCACGGTGAGGATCTGCACGGTGCCCGCCGCGACCGCGTCGGCGCTGCCGACCAGGGGCGCGTCGACGAAGGTCACCCCGGCAGGCAGCCGCGCCGCCACCTGCCGAGCCGCATCCGGTCCGACGGTCGAGGTCTCCACTACCACCTGAGCCGGGCGCAAGGCCGTGGCCCCACCGTCCGTACCGAACCAGACGGCGTCGGCCGCCTCGGCGTCCCGCAGACTCGTGATGATCACCTGGGCCTCCGCGACGGCGTGGGCAGGGGTGCCGGCGGGCGCGGCTCCGGCATGAACCAAGGAGGTGCAGCGGTGACCGGTTCGGTTCCACACCGTGACCCGATGACCCCGATCCAGTAGGCGTCGGGCGATTGCGGCACCCATGGCACCGGTGCCCAACACGGCGATGTGCGTCATGCCGTCGACGCTAGGAGCGTTCAAGCCATCGAACAAGCGAATGTTGCTCATGGCAGCCATGCCCGTAGAACATGTCTGCCATGGAACTGACCCTGCTGCAAACCTTTCGGGAGGTGGTACGGCGAGGGTCGATCACCGCCGCCGCCTCCGCCCTGGGCTACACCCAGTCGGCCGTCTCCCGGCAGATGGGCCTGCTCGAACACGAGTTCGCGGCGCCGTTGCTGCATCGGCACGCCCGGGGCGTGGAACTCACCGAAGAGGGGCAGCGGTTGCTGGAACACGCCGAGGCGATCCTCGATCGGATGGACCGCACCCGCCGCGAACTGGCGGCCGTGCGGGCCGCCGAGACGGGCCAGCTCACCATCGGGGCGTTCGCGACCGCCGGCGCCGCGCTGGTGCCGCGCGCCCTGTCCGCGTTCCGCTCCACCCACCCCGGCGTCAGCGTGACCCTGGTCGAAGGGCCCACACCCCGCCTGCTGACCCGCCTGGCCGCCGCGGAGGCCGACCTTGTCATCATCAGCACCCCGGCGCGACACCCGCCCGACCCGGGCAAGCTGTGCTGGCACCACCTCATGACCGACCGCCTCCTGGTCGCCATGGCCGGCACCCACCACCTGGCCGGCCGCCGCGCCCTCAGCCTTGCCGACCTCGCCGACGAACCCTGGATCGCCGGGCCCTCCGCCACCGACGCCACCCGAGCCCTCGCCCCCGCCGGTGGCTTCGCACCGCGCATCGCCTTCACGGCATCGGACTGGACCACCAAGTTCGGTTTCGTGGCCTCGGGACTGGCCGTCACCGCGGTGCCCGCGGTCGCCGCCAGCGCCGCGCCGCCCGACGTCACTCTGGTTCCCGTCACCGATGCGTGGGCGGCGGCACGCGACATCTTCGCGGTCACTGCCGGACGTCACCACGCCGCCCGGGACCACTTCCTGCCCGTCCTCGCCCGCACCGCCGCCACCCTCGCGCCCGGGCTCGCGCCCGCGCCAGAGCCCGGCTGACCGTCCTCGACGGACCCGTCGAGAGTTCGGTGGCCCATCAGATCCGCCCACGGAGGATCACCGGATGGCGCTGCACCAGGACCAGGTTCCGGTCGACGAGGCAACCATCCGGTCGCTGCTGGCGGCCCAGTGCCGACAGTGGGCCGCCCTGCCGCTGTCACCAGCGGGCGCCGGCACGGACAACACCACGTACCGGCTCGGCGATGATCTTCTTGTGCGCGTACCGCGCACCCCCGACCGGGCGGCCTCGTCCCGGGTCTCCTTACGCGCGGCACCCACGTACTGGGACGCCCTGAGCCTCGACGACGTGACCTGGACGCGGGCGCGGGCCTGGGCGATCGGGGTGGCGGTCAGCGGCATCTCCTACTACTGGCACACCTATCCACCGTTCGTCGCCGAGTGCCGGGGGCGGCTGCGCTAAGTCGTCGGAAACTGAGCGGCGTCTCCCCACGAACTCGCCTAACCTCGCCAGGAGCACCCGACCACCCGACACGAAGAGGAGATCGATCATGAGGACGTCCGGCGGTTTCCCGGGTTCCCTGTCTGTCTCCGCCGCCAGAAAGGCACTTCGTGTTAGGTCTGTTCGAAAACCCTGTTGACCCCTTCCCGACCGACGACAACCGCACCCCGGCCGGCACCGTACGGCGGTTCCTCCTGACGGAACTGCGGCCGCTACGCCCGGTCGTGGCCGCGGCCGTCGCCACCACGATCCTGTGCGCCGCGATCGAGGTGTGGCTCATCGGGTACGCCGGCCGCCTGGTCGACACGCTCGCCGCCGGCAGCCCGGACACGCTCTGGGCCGACCACGGCACCGAACTGCTCCTCGTCGCCCTGGTGGTGCTCCTGGTCAGGCCACTGGTCAATGTGGTCGGCGAGGCGCTGGACGACATCGCGTTCCGCGCCAACGCCCGCCCGCTGGCCCGCTGGCGGGCACACCGGCACGTGTCCCGGCAGTCCGTCGGCTGGTTCCGCGACGACCTCGCCGGACGCATCGCCACCTGGGTCCGTGACGGCGGCGACGCTGCCAGCACCGCCGCGTACTCCGTCATCCACACGCTGGTGTTCGTGATCGCCTACATCGCCGGCTCGGTGTGGCTGATGTCCACCATCGACGTACGCCTGCTGCTGCCGCTGGGCGTCTGGATCCTGGCGTACGTGCTGCTCATGCGGTGGGCGGTGCCGCGCTACCGGCGCGCCTCCGAGCGGCTGCAGGACGCGGAGTCCGCGCTGACCGGCCTGCTCGTCGACTCGTACGCCAACGTCGACACCCTCGCGCTGCTCGGCGGCCAGGACTCCCGTACCGCGCACGACCGTCGGGTGTTCGCGCTGGCCCGGCGGGCGCACCTGGACCTGCAGCGGGTCGAGGTGACGATCAACAGCGCCATGATGGCGCTCGGCAGCGCGCTGCTCGTCGGGCTCGTCGGATACGGAATCGCGCTGTGGCGTACCGATGCCGCACCGTTGGGTCTCGTCGCGGCCGCGCTGGCGCTCAGCTTCCGGATCACCGCGATGGCGGAGTGGCTGCTGGATGCCGTGTCGTCGCTGTTCGGGTCCGTCGGCGCGCTGCGGCGGGCGCTGCGGACCATCGCGCAACCGCTCGCGGTCGCCGACAAGCCGCAGGCGACCCGCCTGCGGCTGAGGGGCGGAGCCATCAGCTTCTCGCAGGTCAGCCACCACTACGGTCGGGACGGGGGTGGGCTCGACCGGCTGAGTCTCGACATCGCCGCCGGGGAGCGCGTCGGCGTCGTCGGCCGCTCCGGCGCGGGCAAGTCGACCCTGGTCGGTCTCCTACTGCGGTTCCACGACGCGGAGTCCGGCACGATCACGATCGACGGCACCGACATCACGGACGTGACCCAGGAGAGCCTGCGCCATCAGATCGCCATGGTCGCCCAGGAGGCCACGCTGCTGCACCGCTCGGTCCGGGAGAACATCGCCGGTCCCGACGACGCCGACGACGCGCGGATCGAGGCGGCGCTGCGCCGGGCGTCCGCCGACCGGTTCGTCGCGACGCTGCGGGACGCGGACGGCCGAACCGGCCTGGACGCGCACGTCGGCGAGCGCGGCGTTCGCCTCTCCGGTGGCCAGCGACAGCGGATCGCGCTGGCCCGCGCGTTCTACCGGGACGCACCGATCCTGGTCCTGGACGAGGCCACGTCCGCGCTGGACTCCGAGGCGGAGGCCGCCATCCACGACACGCTCGACGAGGTGATGGCCGGCCGTACCGTGATCGCGATCGCGCACCGGCTGTCCACCATCGCCCGCATGGACCGGATCGTGGTCCTCGACACCGGCCGGATCGTCGAGCAGGGCACCCACGCCGAGCTGCGGGAACGTGGCGGGCTGTACGCGCAGCTGTGGTCGCGGCAGTCGGGCGGGTTCCTCGGCACCGGCGCCGATCGGGACGGCGTCCCCGCCCGGCTGGTGTCCGCGACGCGGATCCCGACGACCGCGTAGGTCGCGGCTGAGCACAGTCGGGCGCAGGCGCCGGCCTGCGCGACCGGTAGGGCTGCGGCGAGGGCGCTCGGTTGCTGGGGTTGAACAGGGTCTCTCGCCCCCATGTGCTGCCAAACGGACGGTATGCCCCAGCCGGGAGCCGACCGTGATCAGTCCCCTCCGGTCTCAGCGTTGTTTGCGGTCTGCAAGCCACACACGGGCCCTGCCGGATCAGCTGAGCCGGTGGGCACGGTCGAGCAGGTACCGCTGCTCGACCTGGTTGTCGGTCAGGGAGGCCGCTTCGCGGTACAGGGTGGCTGCGCCGGCCGTGTCACCGGTCAGCTGGAGCAGGTGTGCGCGGACGACGCGTTCGCGTTGCCGGGTCAGTGGCTCCTGGTTCAGGCGGTACCGGCGGTTGAGGTCGTCCAGCAGCGCGAGTCCTCGGGCCGGCCCGTACGCCTTGGCCACCGCGACGACCCGGCTCAGTCGTACCGGAGGGGTGGGGTTGAGTCGTTCCAGCCACAGGTAGAGCGCGGCGATCTGCGGCCAGTCGGTCTGCTCCGGTGACATGCTCGCCGCGTGGACGGCGGCGATCGCCGCCTGCAGTTGGTACGGGCCTATCTGCCGCCGCGGCCAGACGCTGTCGATCAGGGTGGTGCCTTCGCGGATCAGGTCGGTGTTCCACCGGGTGCGGTCCTGTTCGTCCAGCGGCACCAGTTCGTCGTCGGGGCTGGTACGGGCGGTGTGCCGAGCCTCGGTGAGCAGCATCAGCGCGAGCAGCCCGGCCACCTCGGCGTCGTCGGGCAGGGCCTGCCGGAGCATGCGGGTCAGCCGGATCGCCTCCTGGGTGAGGTCGATGCGGGAGAGCGTGTTGCCGGTGGTGGCGGTGTAGCCCTCGTTGAAGATCAGGTAGAGCACGTGCATCACCGCGGTGATCCGGCTGGCCCGGTCGGCATCGGTGGGGGCGGTGAAGCGCGCGCCGGCACGGGCCAGGTGCTGTTTGGCGCGGCTGATCCGGGTACCCATGGTGGCCTCGGTCGTGCCGTAGGCGTGGGCGATCTCGGCGGTGGTCAGGCCGCCCACTGCGCGCAGAGTGAGTGCCACCTGGGAGGGCAGGCTCAGCGCCGGGTGGCAGCACAACAGCAGCAGGGTGAGGCTGTCGTCGGTCTCCCGCGCCGGCTGGGCCTGGCGGGCCGGTTCCCGCATGGCCAGGTCGGCCGCTGCGGCCTGCTGCTCGCGGCGGCGCCGGGCCTGTTCGGAGCGCAGCAGGTCGACCAGTTTGCGGTAGCCGATCCGGATCAGCCAGCTGCGCGGGTTGGCCGGCACACCGTCGACCGGCCACGACTGGCTGGCGGCCAGCAGCGCCTCCTGTACCGCGTCCTCGGCGAGGTCGAAGCGGCCGAAGCGGCGTACCAGCGCGCCGAGCACCTGCGGCGCCTCGGTGCGCAGCAGGCGCTCGACGTCCGGGGTCATGCGATGAAATCCTCACCCATGATCGGCCGGATCTCGATCGGCTCGCCGAGCACGTCGACGATCCTGGTGACGATCTCGACGGCTCGTTCGTGACTGGCCACGTCGATCACGGCGAAGCTGGCCAGGACCTCCTTGAGTTCGGCGAACGGTCCGTCGGTGGCCACCACCCCGTGCGAGGTCTTGCGGACAGTGGTGCTGACCGCCGGGTGGCCCAGGCCCTCGCTGGTGACGAACTCGCCGGTCGCGGTCAGTTCCTGCTCGAACTTCTGGTACGCGGCGAACGCGGCCAGGGCCTCCTCGGAGGGGGTGTCGGCGGTCGCGGCGTCCCAGGCCGCGGCCGGGGTGTAGCTGAGCAGCAGGTATTTCATCGTCGTCCTCTTGGTGATCGTTTCTCTCGGCTACGCTACGTCGCCTCACGCGGCGCGGCGCAGCCACAGGGCGAGGACGGTCGTCCAGGTGAAGGCGACCAGGCCGTTGACGGCGATCTGGATGCTCATGTGATCCGGTGACATGGGCAGCAGCAGGACCAGCGCGGCGGCCCCGTTCGCCACGGCGGGCAGCACGGCCCGGCGGCGTACGTGGCGGACGGTGAGCACGATGGCGGCAATGGCCAGCGCGGTGAAGGCGACGGCAGCCGCAGCCGAGTGCACGACGCTGTGCCAGGACATCTGGGCGGCCGGTTCGTCGGGAGTGCCGACCGGGAAGCCGTACTCCGGGTCCATGGTGAACACGCCGGCCGCGATCAGTCCGACGCCGAAGATTCCCACGAGAACCGGCAGCGCACGTCGACCGGTCCCGTCGGTGAGAGTGCGCTTGATCCCGAAGGCCAGCGCCAGTCCGCCGAGGCCGGCGAGCACGAAAGTGGTGATCTGGATCCAACCCAGATCACCGGTGGCGAGCTGGCTGATCGGGTGCCGGGTGATGTCGAATCCCGCACGGGTGAGCATCTGGATGATCGCCGAGGCGAAGAACACCGGCCCGGCCAGGGCACCGGCCAGCAGCAGGCGCCCGGAGCGGCGGCGAACGGTGCGGGCGGCGGGAACAGCGATGGTGGCCATGGCTTCCTCCATTCGGTGGGCTTCTTGCCGCTACCTCGGAACCGACCCGGCGATCTCGACAGCCAACCTGTGTGGTCTGAGTCACAGGCAATGGATGTCAAGGGGCGGGGGTCGCTTCCGAGGTAGCGGCAAGCACTCACCAAGGAGGACCAATGACTGACAACCCGCAGCCGAGCGCCGAACTGCAGGCCCTGGATCGCCTGGTCGGCACCTGGAAGGTGACCGGCGGTGCCGATGGGACCGTGCGGTACGAATGGATGCCCGGCCGGTTCTTCCTCCTGCAGCACGTCGAGCTCAACCAGTACGGCCAGCCGGTCACCGGCCTGGAGGTGATCGGCAACCTGCGCCCGTTCGGTGAGCCCGCCAGCACAGACGTGGTCTCGCGGTTCTACGACGCCACCGGCAACACGTTCGACTACGTCTACGAACTCACCGGCGACACGCTCACCATCTGGGCCGGCGCCAAGGGCAGCCCCGCCTACTACCAAGGCAGCTTCAATTCGGACGGCACCGCCGTCACCGGCGAATGGACCTACCCCGGCGGCGGCGGATACACCTGCACCATGACCCGGATCTGAGAGCATCGAACCGACGGTGGCCCGGCACGGCCGAAGAGGACGGTGACCCTCGCGTAAACCGACAGGTCATGCCTCTTCGGGTTCCGGGCGCTCGTCGGGGCGGATGTGGCTACCGTGGCCAGCGTCGTTCCGTTGTCGGCGAGAGCCACCCGCCGTCCCTTCCGATGCCCGCGGCAGAGACTGAGCCACGAACACTGGACCCCGGGGGTGCAGCACTCCGTACGTTCGTCGTGCCCACACCGCCGCTGGGCGGTCGAGCGCACGTTCTCCTGGATCGACCGCTGCCGACGCACCGTCCGCGACTACGAACGAACACCCGAGCACCACGCCGCGATGGTCCAATCAGCCGGATGCTCGGGAAACACGAGCGATCGGCCCGCAGCAGCGGCCGGGTGCCGTCGCGGTCTTGCACGTCTGCGCCGGTGACCAGGACCGCGAGCAGAAGTCCGCACGTGTCGACCGCCACGTTCTCGCAAGCTGTTGTGCATGCGGTAACACAACAGCGAGACGCGGACGCGATGGCAGAGACGCCGCGTAACAACACGTTGGTGCCGCCCAAGAGGCGATGCGGGCCAGGGGAGCATCGCATCCACGGTGAACGAGTGCCGAGATTACTGCATTACTGGTAATGATAATCCAGTAATGCAGTAGGGCATAACGGGCATAACGGAGGGACACCATAATGTCTGTTCTGTTGTAACGGCGCTGATGCCGTCCAGTGAGCGGTGTTCGGTCCCGCTGCTGGCACGTTCTCGCGCAACTGATACGCCGGACCACCGGTCTGACAAACGGCCCACCCGACCTGATGAAGAGGTCGACGTCGGTGGACGGGTTCCGCTCCACGATTGGGTCGACCCCGATGGCCCACGCACACGCCTGAGGAGCGGCTACTGAACCACGAACATCGGGTGGCCGTCCTAGCTGTCTGCCCCGGACACACCGACGCCGGCCGCCGCCCGGCGTGGGCGGTCCGGGCAGACCTTCCGCGTCGACGTCGTCGTACAGGCAGGCGGTGTGCGGCGGCGCGGTCGCCCGCGGCCAGGACAGCTACGCCGTCACGGCGCCGCTCGCGGTGGAGGCGGCGCACCGCATCCTCACGGGGCAGATCAGAACGGCCGGTGTCGCCGCCGGCGAGATCTTCGACGCGCCCGACGTCCTGCGCGCGCATCACCCTGGACCTGCCCGCGTGGGACGTGGGAATCAATCCGGTTGCGACCACAGCGCTGCCCCCCTAGCCTGCCGCGGTGCTGATCAGGGGGTTCGACGAGGGTGACTGGCCGGCGGTGCGGACGATCGTCGAGGAGGTCGTGCGGGCCGGTGACACCTTCCCGTACGACCCGGCGTGGCCAGCCGAGGTGCTGCGGGAGGTGTGGGTGGAGGCCGCGCCGGGGCGTACCGTCGTGGCGGTCGACGGCGCCCGAGTGCTCGGTACGGCGAAGATGGGCCCCAACCGTCCGGGTCCCGGCCGGCACGTCGCCACGGCCAGTTTCATGGTCGCCGCCGATGCGCGGGGTCGGGGCGCGGGCCGGGCACTGGCGGTGCACGCGCTGGCCTGGGCCGGTGCACACGGGTACGCGGCGATGCAGTTCAACGCGGTGGTCGAGGGCAACGAGGTCGCTGTGGGGTTGTACCGGCGGTTGGGGTTCGCCGTGGTGGGCACGGTGCCGGAGGCCTTCGCGCATCCGAACCGCGGGCGGGTGGGTCTGCACGTGATGCACCGTTTCCTGTGACCCGCCTGGTTGCCGGGCTGCGGCATGATGGGCCGGTGAGCGACGAACCTATCGATGTGGCGGCCGCCCTGTCCGCGTTCGACGAACTGTGGAGCCCACGGATCGTGACTCGGGTCAACGACTACGACGTGCGAATCGCCAAGGTGGCTGGTGAGCACGTGTGGCACGCCCATGACCACACCGACGAGTTCTTCCTGGTCCTTGACGGGGAACTGCGCATCGCGCTGCGGCAGGGTGGCCGGGAGCGGACGGTGGTGCTGCCCCGGGGTGCGGTGTACGTGGTACCGCGTGGGGTGGAGCACCGGCCGTCCTCGGTGGACGGCGCGTCGATCTTGATGTTCGAACCGTCGGGCACTCTTACGGTGGGCGACCGGCACGAACAGGTGCCCGAGCACGTCGACGTCACCACCGGGCACCCTCTCTGAGACCACCACGCCTCGTGCGCCGACGCTCGTGCCGGCCGGTCATGAGGTGGCGGGTGCGGTCGCAGGGGCGACCGCACCCGAGGCGGTCGCTGCCACAACGGTGGCTTTTTCACCGGTGGGCCCGCCTGTAGTTTCCAGACCGAAAACAACGCCAAGCAGTTGATCTAGGCCGGCACCTGGGGTGCTGCCTCAAGATGGTGGCCTGCTGAGAGTCGCTTTGCCGTTTCTCTGGGATCCCGGTAGGTGGGATTCGAGGTCAGCGCCGTCACCGTCCGGTCCCGCCGAGCAGGGCGTCGTACTGGTCAACCGTCGGCGGCCCGGGCCGGGAGTCCGGCGGTAGCTGGGCGAGGACGTCGTCCAGCCCGCCGCAGCCCGCGCTTGGCGGCCTGCAGTTCGGGCAGCGCGGTGTAGAGGGTGCTGCGGGAGACGCCGAGCAGTTTCGCGATCGAGGTCATCGTGCGGTCCGGCTCGCCGAGCAGATGCAGCGCGTATGCGACTTTCTCCGGGGTCATCGCCGGCGGCCGGCCGAGGCGCTGGCCGCCGGCGCGGGCGGCCGCCAGGCCCTCGTTGGTGTGGCCACGATGATCGTGCGGATGAACTCGGCCAGGGCGGCGAAGACGTGGAAGACGAACATCCCGCCGGGGGTGGTGGTGTCGAGCTTCTCGTGCAGGGACAGGAAGCCGACGTTGAGCCGTTTGAGCCGACCGACGATCGTGATCAGGTCTTCCAGGGAGCGGCCGAGCCGGTCGAGGAAGACGACGGTGAGCGCGTCGCCGGGCCGGATGTACTCGAACACCTTGGTCAGCTCGGGCCGGTCGGCGTTCTTGCCGCTGGCCTTGTCGAAGAAGCACTTCGCGCAGCCGGCCGCGGTGAGCGCGGCTTGCTGGAAAACGATCGTTTCTCGGACATGACACCGATCCGAGTCGCGGCGCCGGACACGAGATGTCGACTTCCGTAGTTTGTCAATCCGCCCGTGGGAGACGCCCTCGTGTGCCGTTGATCGGCGACTGCCTGCTCATCGCGCGATTCTGTCCGAGCTCCGGCACCTTCATGATCGAGCCAGGGCTCGGGCGTGAGCTGGTCGCGGCATCCCGCTACGACGGTTGTCCCGGTGCTCGCTCTGCGGCTGCTGTGAGCTGGTCGGCCAGGTTCTTCAGGGCCTGCCGTAGTTCGTCGGGTCGGTGGATGGTGAAGGGCCATTCCAGGGAGGCGAGCAGGTGGGCCATTCCGTCCAGGCGCTCTGCCCTTGCGTGCATCAAGACACCGGCGGCGTCTGCGGTGAGTGTCACGGCGGAGCGGGGCAGTCGGCGGGCGATGTCGTCCAGCGGGCCGTGGATGAGAACCTCGACGTCCCAGCGGTAGGGCACTTGAGCCAGTGCCGAGGTCAGGTGGGTGACGGGGTCGAAGTCGTCGGGGGCGGTGAAGGTCTGCGTGCGGGTCGTGACTGATGCGATGCGGTCGATGCGGAAGGTCCGTAGGCTGTCGTGCCGGTGGTCGCGGCCGACGGCGTACCAGCGGCCGCGATGGAAGACGACGCCGTAGGGATCGAGGTCACGTTCGGTCTGGTCCTGGTGCCAGGACAGGTAGCTGATGCCGACGGTGGTGCGGGCGCGCGACGCCTGGGCCAGGGCCAGCAGCACCCTCGTCTCGGGCGCCTGTGCGGTCACCGCGTTCGTCGTGAAGGACAAGGTCTCTCGCATGGCGGCCAGCGGCTCCCGCAGGCTGTGCGGTAGGACGCGTTCGATCTTGGCCAGTGCGCCCGAATTCGCGGGGGTGGTCATGCTCATGCCCAGCCGCTCAGCGGCAAGCAGGCCCACGACGACGGCGAGGGCCTCGTCGTTGGTGAGCACCAAGGGTGGCATCCGGTAGCCGCGGGCCAGGCGGTAGCCGCCGTGGCGTCCTCGTTCGGCCTCTACCGGGATGCCAAGTTCGCGCAGGTGCGCGGCGTATCGGCGCACGGTGCGGACGTCGGTGCCGAGCCGATCGGCCAGCTCGGAGCCGGGTAGCCGCGTGTGCGACTGGAGGAGTTCCAGCAGGGTCAATACGCGGGTGAGGGGATGCGACATGGATCACTCGACCATTTCAGGGCGGAACTTGTCCTGTATTGATCCTACGCTCGCGGCGGCACCTCACTTCAGGGAGATCACATGGCTACCTTCGTACTCGTTCCCGGCGCCTGGCTCGGCGCGTGGGCCTGGGAAGACACCGCGCAGGCTCTGCGCGAGCGCGGGCATACGGCGCTGCCGCTGACGCTGACCGGTCTCGGCGAGTACGCCGACCGGGGCACCCCGGAGACGGACCTGGAAACCCATATTGCGGACATCACTGACTTCGTCGAGCGACGCGATCTGCGCGAAGTCACGTTGGTCGCCCACAGCTACGCAGCTGCTCCCGTCACCGGGGCCACCGGGCGCCTTGGCGATCGGCTGGAGCGTGTGGTCTACGTGGACAGCGCCCCGTTCGCCGCTGGCATGTGCATGCTTGACCTCATGCCACCCGAGGCTGTCGACCAGCTGCGCCAGCAGGTAGCAGAGTTCGGCGACGGGTGGCGGCTGCCGATGCCGCCCTTTGACGTCCTGGGCTTGTCCAGCAGCCTCTACGGACTCGACGAGAACAAGCGGGGGCTTCTGCGCGCAGGTGCCACCTCCCAGCCGTTCGGCACCTTCGAGCAGCGGCTCGCCGGCCCGGCCGAACCCAGCCCAGACGTCGACCGCGTCCTGGTCGCTTGCAACGACTTCAAGAACCTGCTGGACGCCGGGGTGCCGATGTTGGCGTTCCTCCACCAGCCGCCGTGGCGGCGTTTCGACCTGTCGACGGGGCATTGGCCTATGTTGTCGGCCCCAGCCGAACTCGCACACGTTCTCGGCTCGGCCGTCTCCTGACGGCGCAGAGCAGCAGATGCGTCCGATGCTTCACCAGGAGCGCGTCCGCCGGATGCGCGCCCGCGCGCAAGCACTGGCCGACGGCGTCCGGGAGGACTCCGCCGCGGCGGTCGTGCGGCGGGTCTTCGCCATCCAGGCGCAGGACGCCACGGCAGCCGACCTCGGCATCCGCGCGCGCGGCCGCGACATCACGGCCAGCGCCATTCGCACCGCGTACGAGGACGAGACAAGCATCGTCCGCAACTGGTTCATGCGCGGCACCCTGCACACCATCCCCGGCGAGGACGCCCGCTGGGCGCTGCGCCTGCTCGGCCCGCATTTCCTCGCGGCGACGAGCCGCCGCTACCAGCAGCTCGGCCTGGACGACGACCTACGCCAGCGCGCCGACCACCTGATCCGACGCGTACTGGGCACGCACGGGCCGCTGACCCGAGCCGAGCTGACCGAACACCTCACCGTCCTCGGCATTTCCCCTGACGGACAGGCGCCCTTCCACTTGATCCGCCACGCGGCACTCGCCGGCATCATCTGCCACGGCCCGCAGCGCGCCGCAGACACCACCTACGTCCTGCTCGACTGGCTGCCCAGCACCGGAAGTCACCTCGAGCAGGACGCCGCCCTCGCCGAGCTTGCCCGCCGCTACCTGATCGCCTTCGCGCCCGCAGGCGTCGAAGACTTCGCAGCCTGGTCAGGGCTACCCATCACCTGGGCACGCAGCGCATGGAAGAAACTCGCGCAATCCGGCACGATCACCACGGACGCCGGATTGACCGCGCTCGCCCGACACGGCCACCAGCCCCTGGACACGCCCCGCACGCCCGACGTACGTCTGCTCCCGGCCTACGACAATTACCTGACCGGCTCCCAAACCCGCGAGGGCTGCGTCCCCGCGGCCCACCAAGCCCGGGTCTGGCCCGGAGGCGGAACCATCCGAGCTACCGTAGTCGCCGACGGCCTGGCCGTCGCCACCTGGACGCGCCGCTCAGGCGGACGCACGATCCAGGTGGAGCCGTTCCAGCCCTGGCCACCTCAGATCCAGACCGAAGTCGACACGGAAACCGCTGCCGTCGCGCGCTTCCTGCGCTCCACCGCACTCATCGAACCGTAGAGCGCAGGCCGGCCGGGCCGGTTATGTAGGTGACGTGACCGTCTCGGGAACTGGTAGCGAAACGCTGCTCCACGGCGGAGTTCGGCGGCGACGACGAAGTGGCTGCCGAAGTACCAGGACTGCTCGTACTTGGTGACCATCGCCAGACCTTGTCGATCGGCCGCGGCAGTCACGCTGGACCTGGTGCTGAAGAAGCCTGCCGTACGCCTTTCGTTCATCGTCACGCTTGGGTGAGGTGGAAGATTTCTGGCGGCCTCTGTACCCACTCGTCGAACGGATCGTCGGCAACAGCGGCGAAGATCTCTTCGACTGGAAACCGCCAACGCGATGAGGGCCTCCATTTTCCCGACTGCGACCTCGAAGCCGCCTTCGTAGTGTCCTCTTCGCGGCTGGGGTCGTACTCGTGGCCGCCGTGCTGTCGGAGCAGGCTGCGGATTCGTTCCGCCTCTCGTTCGGCGTCCCGCTGCCGCTGCTGGTGAGCCGTGTCGCTCATGGCGCGGTCACGGTAGCTGAGCAATGACACCCGGCTGGCCAGGGTGGCGCCGTGGGTGTCGGTGGCGTGCTCGAACACGGGTAGGTCAGTCTCGTTGCCCCGCAGCCCGTCGAGCACGTGGTGCGACTCCGGCGCGGTCGCGACGATGACCTTCGTGTCGAAGGTGGAGTGCTGGTCGGAGACGTGGGTGTAGGTGGAGACGCCCTGCCCACGGGCGAAGTATCGCGACAGGTGCCGGGCGGTGATGGACTTGCCCTTGACCGGGAACCGCTGTCCGTCCGAGGACGACAGGGTGCCGGCGCCGAACGCCTGGGTGAGCGGCAGCCGGTGGTGGTAGTTGACCACCGCGGCGTTCGCGGGCTTCGAGCGTCTCGGGGGCGGAAGTACCACTCAGCGGTCCGGGCCGCCCGTAGTTTCCAGCCCGAAAACAACGCTAAGCAGTTGATCTAGGGTGTGGACGGCGTCAGCCACGCCGGGGTGGAGCGGTGTCGAGGAGTTCGGTGACCTCGGCGAGGGCGACGGCGCCGGGTTTGACGTAGCGCATGGCGGTGCGGGGGTTGTGCCACCGATTCTTGGCCATGATCAGTTGTAGGCCGGCGTTGGTGTCGCCGAGGTGGGTGGCCGCGCTGTGGCGTAGCTGGTGCAGGTTCCAGCCGGGCGAGGTGTTGGTGCGGGTGTAGTGGTCGAGCAGGACGCGGGCCCGGTCGTAGCCGAGACGGGCGCGGCCGGTGTGCGGGCAGATGTCTTTGGCCGGAGGTCGGCGGGCCGGGCCGGGGCGGCGTTCGGACAGGAAGACCGGGCCGGCGGTGCGGCTGCGCAGGAGCCGGGGCAGCAGGTGCGCGGTCGGGCGTCGAGTTCCAGGTTGGCGATGTCGAGGGCGAGGATCTCGGCGGCGCGGGCGGTGGTCTCGTAGAGCATCCGCCACAAGGTCTTCTCGCGCAGCGGGACGTCGCGGCGGGTCAGCAGCCGCTCGATCGCGGCCCGGTCGATGGAGCGGGTGGCGTCGTGGCGTTCGGTCTGGCGTTCCGCCGCGGCGGGCAGGTCCGGTGCGGGGTAGCCGTTGCGGGTGCACCAGGCCGACCAGTTCGCGATGGCGGCGCGGCGCTGGTTCCAGGTCGACGCCGCGGACTGGCCCCACAGCGCGGTGAGCGTATCGGCGAGCTCGTCGCCGGTGACGTCGCCGAGGTACCGGTCGGCGCCGACGTGGTCGGCGAGACGGTCCAGTACGCTGCCGTAGGAGCGGCGGGTGGTGGGTACCCGGCAGTGGGCGGAGGCGAGGAACCGGTCGACCGCGACCCGCACCGTGACCGTGGTCTTGTCGACGGTCACCGCGACGCTCCGGTGATGTACCGGATAACGTGCGCGAGTCGTGCAAGATCGCTGCGGGTGGCGCCGCTGGTCGTGATCGCCGCGCGATCGTCCATGTACCGGATAATAGGCCGTTATCCGGTGAAGATGGGATCACCGCGGCCAGGCCGCCACCGCCGGTCCGACGCCCGGCCGTCATCTCGACGCGGTAACCCTTCGTGATGAACGGGCGTTGCCAGGCGGCCAAGATTCGCCCGCTCATAGCCGATGTGCGGAAGTTGGCATAAGGAAGTGGTCGATGGCCCTGCCTGAGCTGTCTGGCGGTGAGGGGGTCGGCCGCGGGAGTCGGCTGGCTTGCCCGCCCACGCCCTGGCCGCTGCCCGATTCGTGGCGACGGGCTCGCCGCCTCATCCGTGCGGTGGCGCGGCTTGGCTGGGGCCGTCAATCCGGGTGCCGGCGGGGGCCAGGCTTTGCCGGTGTCAGCTGGTGAGGCCGGCGTCGTGGGCGAGTAGGGCGATCTGGGTACGGTTGTTGAGATTGAGTTTGGTGAGTATGCGGGAGATGTGGGCTTTCACGGTGGCCACGCTCATGAACAGTTCGTTGGCGATCTCGGCGTTGGACTTGCCGTGCCCGACGGCGATGGCGACCTCGCGTTCGCGTTCGCTGAGCTGATCCAGCGCGGTGGTGGCGTGCTGTTGCCGGGCGACGGCGCCGGTGTCGCTGAGGTGGGCGATGAGCTGTCGGGTCACGGTCGGCGACAGGATCGGTTCGCCGGCTGCGACCCGCGTGATCGCGCGCAGGATCTCGGCGGGTGGGGTGTGTTTGAGCACGAAGCCGCTGGCTCCGGCGCGTAGCGCGCGGAGGACGTGCTCGTCGGCGTCGAAGGTGGTCAGGATGATGACCTCGGGTGG
>NZ_SMJY01000142.1:0-16244 GCF_004348355.1 Micromonospora sp. KC721
GTGCGCAGTGAGGTGATCACCGTCCGGACCGGATCCCGGCCGACCGTCCTGGACATCACCGCCGAGGCCGAACGGTTCGTCACCGGGCAGGGCGACGGGCTGCTGCACGTCTTCGTTCCGCACGCCACCGCCGGTCTGGCGATCATCGAGACCGGCGCCGGCTCCGACGACGACCTCCTGCGCGCCCTCGACGACCTGCTTCCCACCGACGACCGGTGGCGGCACCGGCACGGCTCGCCCGGCCACGGCCGCGACCACGTGCTGCCCGCCGTCGTCCCGCCGTACGCGACGCTGCCCGTGCTCCGCGGGCGACTGCAACTGGGCACCTGGCAGTCGATCTGCCTGGTCGACACCAACGGCGACAACCCCGACCGCCAGGTCCGCTTCTCCTTCCTGCCGGGCTGACCCGGCCGGAGGCCCTCCCCGGGCCGACCCCCGGCCGGGTCGCCACCCCGCTGCCCGGGTCAGCGGCCCGAGGTCTCCGTCTCGACGGTGTGCCGGTCCTGGTCGACCTCGGCAGCCAGGCCCCGGGCGGTGGCCGGCGGCCGGTCGTACGTCTGGTGCAGCCCGGGCACCCGGTCCTCGATGGCGAACGAGGCCCGCACGTGCGCGGGGGCGTTCGGCCGGCTCACGTACGGCAACACGGTGAAGTCGGCGGTGAGCCGCGCCGGGGTGATCGTGGTGCGGACGAAGCCGCGCAGGTTGTTCTGGAAGCGCAGGTGCGGGTTCGTCCTGAGCCACGGGTGCGAGCCGCTGGCCGAGTCGAAGCCGTCGCCGCCCGAGGTGACCGACGAGCAGACCAACTCGCTGCCGACGGTGCGGGAGGTCGGGTCGGTGTAGTCGAGCTTCAGGTCGCTGGCCCAGTGCGCGTGCACGTCCCCGGTGAGCACCACCGGGTTGCGTACCCCGGCGGCCATCCAGCCCCGGGTGATCCGGTCCCGGGAGGCGAGATAGCCGTCCCAGGCGTCCATGCTGGTGACGGTGAGCGGCCCGGCGTCGCGGTCCCGCTGGGCGAAGAAGACCTGCTGACCGAGGAGATCCCAGCGGGCCTCGGAGCGGCGGAAGCCGTCCAGCAGCCACGCCTCCTGCTCGGCGCCGGTGATCGACCGGGTCGGCTCGGCGGCGGCGGCGCAGCTCCGGTAGCCGTCGCCGCAGGCCTGGTCGTC
Organism: Micromonospora sp. KC721; assembly: GCF_004348355.1. Classification (NCBI taxonomy): domain Bacteria; kingdom Bacillati; phylum Actinomycetota; class Actinomycetes; order Micromonosporales; family Micromonosporaceae; genus Micromonospora; species Micromonospora sp. KC721. Next base: position 1,167 of record NZ_SMJY01000142.1, read on the forward strand.
GCGGTACTGCCGGGTGTCGAGCAGGTGGAAGCTGGCCAGCCGCCCCCACCGCACCCGCCGGTAGAGTTGCATGTCGATGCCGCGCGGCACCGACGCACGCCGCAACGGCATGTTCTCGTAGTACGCCTGCAACGCCGCGGCCCGCCGGGCCAGAAAGCCCGGGTCCGGCTCCTCGGGCACCTCGTCGGCCCAGTTGTTCTCGACCTCGTGGTCGTCGAAGACCACCAGCCACGGGGCGACGGCGTGCGCCGCCTGGAGGTCCGGGTCGGTCTTGTACTGGGCGTGCCGCTGCCGGTAGTTGGCCAGGGTCCGGGTCTCCGGCCCCTCGTGGCCGCGCGGCCGGGTCGGCCCGACCTCCCGGGCGTACTCGTACTGGTAGTCGCCCAGGTGCAGGATCAGCTCCGGTTCCGTCTCGGCCAGCCGGCGGTACGCGGTGAACCAGCCCTGCTCGAAGTGCGAGCAGGAGGCGAAGCCCATGGCCAGCGAGGCCGGCATGGTCCACGGCGTGGGTGCGGTCCGGGTACGACCGACCGGCGAGGTGTGCCCCTCGGCGTGGAAGCGGTAGAAGTACTCGCGTCCGGGCAGCAGCCCGTTCAGCTCCACGTGGACGCTGTGCGCCGACCCGGGGTGCGCGTCCCGCACCCCACGCCGGACCACCCGCCGGAACAGCTCGTCGGCGGCCACCTCCCAGTGCACCTCGACGCCGCGGCGGGGCATCCCACCGAGACCGTCCTCGGCCAGCGGTTGCGGGGCCAGCCGGGTCCAGAGCACGAAGCCCTCGTGATCCGGGTCGCCGGAGGCCACCCCGAGGGTGAACGGCCAGGCCAGCCGCCGGTGAGCGGCCGTACCGACCGGCCTGGGCCGGACCGTGCCGGCGCGGGCCACGGCGAGTGGGCCGAGCGCCACGCCGGCCACGCCGAGCGCCGCGCCGGTGGTCAGGACAGCACGTCGGGACAGTGTCACGTTTCCTCCCCAGGGTCCGCTTGCGCAGCCGACGCCCAGCAGCGTCACGAGCGCGGGTGACCGCCAGGTGACAGCCGGTGCCCCAGACCGTCACCGACACGGGAACAGCGGGCGTGCGTGGCCCCCGGTGGACGCCGCACCTGGTGGAGCTGGTCAACTGTTGATCCGGGCGTACGATCTGGGCATGACGCAGCGTGCCGCTCCGGCCGGGGCCCATCCCGGCGACCGGGCCGGTCTGGCCGAGGAGGTGGTCCGGCGACTCGTGCACGTCGCCTCCGCCGTCCGGCACCACCGCGACGCCGACCTCGCCGGCCTGGGGCTGACCCCGGCGACCGCCCGCGCCCTGGACGAACTCGACCCTGACCGCCCGCTGCCGGCCCGCGATCTCGCCGAGCAACTGCGCTGCGACCGGTCCAACGTCACGGCGCTGATCGACCGGCTGGAGTGCGCCGGCCTGGTGGAACGCCGGGTCGACCCCACCGACCGGCGGCAGAAGACCCTGGTCGTCACGGAGGCGGGCCGCCAGGTACGCGACCGGGTCCGCCAGGTGATGTCCGACTCGCGACTGCTGGACCCGCTCACCACCGACGAGCTGGCCATCCTGCGCGAACTGGTGTGGAAGGTCTCCGACGGGGGCTGCCCGCAGGACTGAACCGCCTCCGGGCGAATCGTGTCTGACTGGGCGGTGTTGGCCTTCGTCGGTAATGCTGAGCGACGTGACCACCCCGCAAGATCTCGACGACCGGTTCCGGGAGAGCCTGGGCGCACTGCCCGAGCCCGAGCGGCGGCGTGACCCGGCAGCGCCGGTCCGCGACGGCAGCACGCTGACCGGCCGGCAGCTGCTCGCCCTCTTCGACGCCCAGGTCAACAGTCGCCAGCTCGACCTGGCCGGGCGCTGGTTGCACAGCTTCGACGAGGGCTACCACACCGTCGGCTCGGCCGGTCACGAGGCCAACGCCGCGGTGGCCGCCGCGCTGCGCCCGACCGACCCGGCGCTGCTGCATCACCGCTCCGGCGCCTTCTACGGCATTCGGGCCGCCCAGGCCGCCGGGGAGTTCCCCGGCCCGGCCGCCGGCACCTCGGCCGCCGGCACCTCGGCCGCCGGCACCTCGGCCGCCGGCACCTCGGCCGCCGGCACCTCGGCCGCCGGCACGCCGGCCGCCGGCCCGGCCGCGCCCACCAGCGGCGACATCGGTCCCGCCGCTGACGGCGGCGGCGCCGACCCGGCACATGCGGGCCGGCCCGCCGGGGCCGGCCTCCTCGACTCCGACGGCACCGGCCTGTCCGGCGGCGGCCAGCCCACCACCCGGTCAGCGAGCACGGTGACCGCCGCCTACCGGGTCGGCGCCGACGGCGTCACCGAGGCGGTCGGCACCGATCCGGTCGACAGTGCAACGGCCGCCATCGACGCAGCGGGTCGCCAGCCGGCCATCGAAGCCGCCGCGTCCGCCGACGCCCCGGCCGGTGACCCCGCCGCCGCTGCCCCGCCGGGCGACGACCCCGCCAGCTTCACCGGGGACGCCTACGCGGCGGCGGCGCGGGACGTGCTGCGCGGCATGGTCGCCTCGGCCCAGGAACCGATCGCCGGCGGCCGGCACAAGGCATTCGGCCGCGCTGACCTGGCCGTCGTACCCACCACCGCCGTCGCCGCCACGCACCTGCCCCGGGCGGTCGGTCTCGGCCTCGCCCTGGAACGGCTGCGCCGGGTGGAGGCCGCCGGTCGGCGCGGCGACGAACCCGCCCTGCGCTCCCCGTGGCCCCGCGACGCCATCGTGGTCTGCTCCTTCGGCGACGCCTCGGTCAACCACGCCGGCGCCACCGCCGCCCTCAACACCGCCGGCTGGTACGACCACACCGGCCTGCGCATCCCGGTGCTCTTCGTCTGTGAGGACAACGGCCTGGGCGTCAGCGTCCGCTCGCCGGAGGGCTGGGTGGAGCGTGCCCTGCGGTCCCGACCGGGGGTGCGCTACTTCGCCGCCGACGGCGAGGACCCGGTCGACACGTACGCCGTCGCCGCCGAGGCGGCGGCCTGGGTACGCCGGCACCGGCGGCCGGCGGTGCTGCACCTGCGCACCGTACGGCTGATGGGGCACGCCGGGGACGATGTGGAGACCACGTACCGCAGTGCCGCGGAGATCGCCGCCGACGAGGCCCGCGACCCCGTGCTGGCCACCGCCCGGCTGCTCGTGGAAGCCGGCGTGGCCGGCGGGGAGGAACTGCTCACCCGGTACGACGAACGCGGCTGGCAGGTCCGCCGGATCGCCGAGGAGGTGCTGGAGGAGCCGAAGCTGGGCACGGTCGCCGAGGTGGTCGCCCCGCTGGCGCCCCGCCGCCCGTCCCGGGTCGCCGCCGTGGTGGCCGAGGTGGCCGCCCGGGCCGTCGGGTCGGCAGCCGGGGCGAGGGTCGAGGCGTTCGGTGGCAAGCTGCCCGAGCTGGCCGGCCCGCTCACCCTCGCGCAGAGCATCAACGCCGCCCTCACCGACGGGATGCTGGCCTATCCGGGCATGGCCGTCTTCGGCCAGGACGTGGCCGCCAGAGGCGGGGCTCACGGGGTGACGAGAGGGCTGCGGGAGCGGTTCGGCGCCGCCCGGGTCTTCGACACGGTCCTCGACGAGACCTCGGTGCTGGGGCTCGGCCTGGGCGCCGGACTGGCCGGGCTGCTGCCGGTGCCGGAGATCCCGCACCTGGCGTACCTGCACCACGCCGAGGACCAGCTGCGCGGTGAGGCGGCCACCATGCAGTTCCGCTCCCAGGGGGCGTTCCGCAATCCGATGGTGCTGCGGGTGCCGGGGCTGGCCTATCGGGAGAGCTCTGGCGGGCACGTCCCCCACGACAACTCGGTGGCCGTACTGCGCGATGTGCCGGGCCTGGTGATCGCGGTGCCGGCGCGGCCGGACGACGCCGCACCCCTGCTACGGACCTGCCTGGCCGCCGCGGCGGTGGACGGCACGGTCAGTGTGTTCCTGGAGCCGACCGCGCTCTACCACGTGCGCGACCTCTACGAACCCGGCGACGGCGAGTGGCTGGGCCGGTACGCCGAACCGGGCGGGTGGGCGGCCGGGCACGTACCCATCGGCCGGGCCCGGGTCTACGGCGTCGGATCGGCCGAGGACGTCACGATCCTCACCTTCGGTAACGGGGTGCGGATGTCGCTGCGGGCGGCGGCCACCCTCGCCGACGAGGGGGTCGGCACCCGGGTGGTGGACCTGCGGTGGCTGGCTCCGTTGCCGGTGGCGGACCTCCTGCGGGAGGCCTCGGCGACCGGCCGGGTGCTGGTGGTCGACGAGACGCGCCGCTCCGGCGGGGTGGCGGAGGGGATCATCGCGACGCTGGTCGACGGCGGTTTCGTCGGTGCCGTGCGGAGGGTTGCCGGAGTTGACGCCTTTGTACCATTGGGTCCGGCGGCACGCACGGTGCTGGTCTCCGAGGAAGCCATCACCGAGGGTGCCCGTACGCTGCTGGCACGGTAAATTCCGTTCCACCCGGTGCGCCACTTGCGCGGCGAGCCGCAACTGTGTGGACTTGGCCCAACGGCGTCGCACGATGCCGCGAGCAAGGATGAGATGAGGAGGCACGCGACAGTGAGCGCGACCGCTGGTCAGGCCGCCGACGGGGTACGCAGCCTGGCGGACCGGTTCGGGATCGAGCCGGGGATGGTCGTCATGGAGATGGGGTACGACGACGACGTCGACCAGGATCTCCGCGACGCCCTTACCGACCGCTGTGGAGAGCTGGTCGACGAGGACACCGACGAGGTGGTCGACGCGGTGCTGGTCTGGTACCGCGACGGCGACGGTGACCTCTTCGAACTCCTCGTCGACGCCCTCGGCCCGCTGGCCGACGCCGGTGTCGTGTGGCTGCTGACCCCCAAGGCCGGGCGCGACGGGCACGTCGAGCCGAGCGAGGTCGCCGAGTCCGCGCAGACCGCCGGGCTCCAGCAGACCTCCACCGTCAACGCCGGCCGGGACTGGAGCGGTGCCCGCCTCGTGCTGCGCCGCGGATCCAAGGGCAAGAAGTAGTCCGGTCGCCACACCCGGCGGCGGTCGCCACCGGGTGTGGCAGGCTGAGGCCACCTCAACCCATCCAAGGAGCTCGCATGCCGATCGAGGTTGGCGCCGAGGCGCCCGACTTCGTGCTCAAGGACCAGAACAACCAGGAGGTCCGGCTCTCGGACTTCCGTGGCCGGCGCACCGTGCTGCTGGTCTTCTACCCGCTCGCCTTCACCGGCATCTGCCAGGGTGAACTCTGCGAGGTACGGGACAACCTCAACGACTATGTCAACGACGACGTCCAGGTGCTCACCGTCAGCGTCGACTCGGTCTACGCCCACAAGATCTGGGCCGACCGGGAGGGCTACCAGTTCCCCCTGCTGGCCGACTTCTGGCCGCACGGCGCAGTTGCCCAGGCGTACGGCGTCTTCAACGAGGTGGCCGGCATCGCGAACCGGGGCACCTTCGTCATCGACAAGGCCGGCGTCGTCCGGTTCGCCGAGATGAACATGCCGGGCGAAGCCCGCGACCAGCAGAGCTGGCGCAAGGCCCTCGCCGAGGCTGCCGCCGGCTGACACCTCTACCGGGTACGCCGTTGCGCCGGGCCGGAGGCCGGCAGGTAAGCTTGCCACCCTCCGGCCCGCCGTACGGGCGTTCCGGGCGCGTAGCTCAGTGGGAGAGCACCCGCCTTACAAGCGGGGGGTCGCAGGTTCGAAACCTGCCGCGCCCACCACACACCACCAGCCAAAACCGCCCCGAGAAGATCAGTTCCGGGGCGGTGACAGTGACAGCAGGGGGCGTGGCCACGCAGCCACCGAGGTGAGGCGGGTCGGCCGTCGGCTGCCGGCGGCGCGGACGCTCCTCTGTCAGCCGTTCGGGTTCTGCACCTTGGGCTGTATCTGAGTGACGGCGGCGTAGGCAACGCTTCCGGGTAGGGCACCGAGTACGGACGCCAGGAAGCCGTCCCAAGGCTGCGTCAACCATCCCTTGAACATCAACGCAGCGGTGAGGGCCGCAGGTACCGCGATCAGTAGCGCTGCCGCAAGTGCCCACCACGACCGCCGATCATCCCGTTGATGCAGAAACATCAGCGCAACCATCAACGCCAGCAGCCCGTCCGAGTAGAACCACAAGGTGGCCAGGATGAAGACAGCCGCGAAGGCCAATCCGATGGCCGATCGCCGCAGAGCAACGGGGAACGACACGGCATCCTGCTGCGGGGTGTCTTCATGCCCGACAGGGCCAGCGGGCATGGTCGTCACTGGCTCGTCCACCCATCGATGGTCTCAGCAGTGAATCGCCGGCGGCTGCCGGCCTTGCCGAATTTCGCATGATGGTGGACGAACGGCGTCGGCGGTCGTCTGACGCCTGGTCGTGATCGACTAGGTCGTGGCCTGGTGCTGCGATCGATCGTAGGGGTTAACCTCCCGACGTGACCCGAGATCTGCCACGCGAGATCAAGAGGCTGGGTAAGGCTGAGCTGGTCGCACTCGCGCAGCGGGCGAGGGACCTGCATCTCGGCTTCGGTCGGCGCGCCGACTGGAGCGGTTTTGCCGTATCTCGCTGCTGAGGCCCGGGCGGAGGGGGCGGCAGGTTCGTGGCAGACTCGGGTCACATGCAGCGTTTTCGCTCCTGGGACGGCACGGAACTGGCATATCAGGCGGTCGGTTCAGGACCGCCCGTGGTTTGCGTCCCCGGGGGCCCGGGCCAGGCCGCCGAGTACCTCGGTGAGTTGGGCGGTCTCAGCGATCACCGGACGTTGATCCTGCTGGACAACCGCGGCACGGGCGCGTCGCAGGCCCCGCAGGATCCCACGACATACCGGGTCGACCGGTTGGTCCAGGACGTCGAGGCGCTTCGCGGCCACCTCGGGCTGGACCGGATGGACCTCTTCGGACACTCAGCCAGCGGTGGGATCTGCCTGCTCTACGCGGCCGAGCATCCGCACCGGCTCGACCATCTTGTGCTGGTCGGTCCGTCCCTGCGTGTCATCGGCCTCCCGTCCGACCTCGGCGTCGACGAGGTGCTAGCCCGACGGGCGCACGAGCCCTGGTACGCCGACGCAGTCGCTGCCCTGCACGCCGAGGCCGGTTCACCGCAGGAACTGCAGAAGTACCGCTGGCTGTCGGCGCCGCTGCTATACGGCCAGTGGAACGCCGCGGCCCAGGCACAGGCGGCCGCCGAACCCGCCCAGTTCACCAAACCGGCGACCGACGGGTTCTACGCCGGCTTCGAACCGGACCCGACCCTGCCACAGCGGCTCCAAAGGCTTGGAGTGCCGATGCTGCTGATGAGCGGCGAGTACGACATCTGGCCAACATGCGCGGCCGTCCGCGAACTGGCCGCCCTACTCAACAACGCAGACCTGGCAGTGCTGCCGAGAGCCGGGCACTTCCCCTGGGTGGACGATCCAGTCACCTTCGCCGCGAGCGTGGAGCAGTTCCTCGCCCGCCGCCCGGCACCGCCCGCCGCCTAGCCCCGGCTCGACCTCATCGCGCGCCAACGGACTGGCCCACGAGCCCAACCGGCGCGGCTACGCTCCCCGCTACGTGCACGTACGCACGCCTGTTGCACGCAGCCTCCCACCTCGCACGCTTCAACGCCGCCGTCAGTGCCGTGGCGAGGGGGATGCCGCCCGCGTCGGTGGTGACGTGGTGTTTCGAGCCTGGCCTGCGGCGGTCGACCGGGCTCGGACCGGTTTTGGGCCGCCCGTGAGCGCCCGCACGTGGGAGCCGTCGATCACCGCCCGCGACATGTCCAACTGACCGGCGGCCCGCAGCTTGCCCAGCAGCACCTCGTGCAGCCGCTGCCACACCCCGGCGTCGTTCCAGTCCCGCAACCTGCGCCAGCAGGTCATACCCGACCCGAACCCGAGCTCCTGGGGCAGGTACTCCCACCGGATCGCGGTGTAGAGCACGAACAGAATCCCGCACAACACCTTCCGGTCATCCAGCGGCTTACGGCCGGGGTAGCGGTACCGCCGTGGTGGGCGGGGTGGCAGCAGCGGCGCGATCTCCGCCCAGAGTTCGTCCGAGACGATCCACGGTGGCTGCTCACCCCTGCTCACGATCAGACAGAACGATCCTCACGTCCAGACGGTTACGCCCAACATCATTTAGTGAGGGGTTGTTAAGCGTTGCCGTCCGAGCACGTCGCCATGGTTGAATCCGGCTGTCCTCGCCCAAGGCGTGGTGGCTCCGGATGACCACGCCCGCAAGATGGAGAGGGTGGCAGCCCGTTCGAGCCGGGCCGAGTCCGGGAAGCCCCGAGGCTGCAGACGCGCACGGACCGCCCGGACGCAGCGCCCAGGACGTACAAGCGAGGGGCCGCAGGCTCCTCATCAGGTCCTCATGCAGGCCCGTGTACGCGCCGAGAATGGTGTCCCACCTGCCGTGTCGACGGGCCAACGTCATGGCACGGAGCCGGTTGACGCTCGGGTCAGGCCCGGCCGGCGGCGACACGCGCCACAATCCCTGTTACGCGATCAGCGATGTTGTCGGTTGCGCGTCGGCGGGGTACCAGCGCAGTTCGACGGTGTTGCGGTCGGGGTCCTGGACGTAGAGGGAGACGGCCTCGCCCCGGGCGCCGTATCGGCCCACCGGCCCCTCGAGGACGGTGAAGACGCCGGAGACGATGACCTCGTGCCAGTCGAGCGGGTCGACCACCAGGCAGATGTGGTCGACGTTCGACTCGCCCCGGTCGCGGCGGACCAGGTCGATGATGGTGTCCGGGGTGACGCGTACCGAGGGGAATGGGACCTGCCCGTCTCGCCACTGGTCGACACGCACCGGTTCGAGGCCGAGTACCCCGCAGTAGAACGCCAGCGACCGCTCGACATCCTCGACGTTGAGTACCAGATGGTCGAATTCACGGACCCGCACGGTGGTCACTTCCCCTCCAGGACGCGGGCCTGGCGCAGCCAGTCGGTGAACAGCGGCGCGTCGATGTCGGCGGCGGACGTGAGCCGTACCGAGGCCATCTGCCGGCTGCCCGGGATCAGGCGGCCGGACCGGTCGCTGATCTGCTGTCCCCTCCACAGCCCCAAGGTGACGTGCGAGGTGTAGGCCTTCAGCAGGCAGATGGGCCGCCGGCCGGGTGCTTCGCCAAGTCCCCACACCGGATGGCCGTGCCACATCACGCCGGTCGCATCGGGCAGCGCCTCGTCGATCAGCGGGCGGGCGGCTTCGCCGATCTCCCGCAGCCCGGTTTCCAGCCCGGTCAGATAGGCATCGATGTCAATGGTCTTCATGGTTCTCCTGTCGCAGAGCATGTCCGCCGGGTCGCCCCGGTGACGCCCTCCACGATTCGCCAACCGGCGACGGCGACCAAGCCATGATCGGATTACGATCGTTGAGCCGGATTCAACAAAGGGGGGTGGCGTGCTGGAGCGCCACGAGATCGAGACGTTCCTGACGCTCGCCGAGGAGATGCACTTCGGTCGTACCGCCGAGCGCCTGCGGGTGACCACCGGCCGGATCAGCCGCGTCATCAAGAAGCTGGAGCGGCGGGTCGGCGCTGCGCTGTTCGAGCGCACCAGCCGGGTCGTCCGCATCACGCCCATCGGCCGGCAGCTGGCCGACGACCTGACTCCGCTGGTCGCGCAGATGGACGCGGCCCTCAGTCGGGCGGTCGACGCCGGCCGCGGTGTGACTGGTCAACTGCGGGTGGCGTTCCTCGGTGAGTACCTCGCGCCGGTGCTGCTCAAGGCGGTCAAACTCTTCACCGCGCGGCATCCCGACTGCGAGGTCGACGTGCGCGAGGTCCAGCTCCACAACTCGCGAGCCAGCCTGCTGGACGGCTCGGTCGACATACTCGTCGCCGCGTACCCCTTCGACGGCATGGCCCGCGGACCCGCCCTGATGGTGGAGCGACGCGTACTCGCTGTGGCCGCCACTCACCCGCTGGCCGGCCGGACGTCGGTGTCGCTGGAAGTGCTCGCCGATTACCCGGTCGTGCAGTACCCGGCGGTGACCTCGGCCGAGTTCAAGCGCGACCGTACGCCCGAGCACACGCCGTCCGGCCGACCCGTCCCCAAAGGCCCGCGCGGCAACACGTTCTCGGAAATGCTGTCGCTCGTCGCGTTGGGTCGGGGTGTGCTACCGGTGGGGGAGCAGACCGAGCGCTACCACCCCCGCCCGGACATCGTCTACGTGCCGATTCACGACGCCCCGCCGATCGAGCGGGGACCGGTCTGGCTGGAGGCGAACACGACCGCCCGGGTACGGGAGTTCGTCCGCGCCGCGACCGACGCCAACACGCCCGTTGTGGTCGCCGAGCCCTGATCATGGGGCGGCTCCTGGCGACGTTCACGCCGAACCGGTCAGGGAACACCCGGTCCCGCATACCATCAGGTCAGGGGCACCTGCCCGGGGGAGGGGACGCGGTACTCACTCCGCACGCCCGGCGTCACGTATCCACAGCCGGCTCGGCGGGACGGGAGGCGGCGGGTGGGCTACGCGGAGGTCAACGGACTGCGCCTCTGGTACGAGGTGCACGGCAGCGGCCGTCCGCTGGTGCTGCTGCACGGCGGGTACGGCACGACGGGGATGTTCGACCCGATCCTGCCCGCCCTCACCACCAGACGTCGGGTGATCGCCGTCGATCTCCAGGGGCACGGCCGCACCGCCGACATCGACCGCCCGTTGCGGTACGAGTCGATGGCCGACGACGTCGCCGCGTTGCTGCGTAACCTCAATGTGGCCGAGGCCGACCTGCTGGGCTACTCCCTCGGCGGCGGGGTGGCGTTGCGGGCCGCGATCGGGCACCCCGGCCTGGTCCGGCGGCTGGTGCTGGTGTCGACCCCGTTCCGGCGGCGGGGCTGGTACCCGGAGGTGCTCGCCGCGATGGCGGCCCAGGACGAGCGGGCCGGCGAGCGGATGCGGGGCACGCCCGCGCACGAGCGGTACGCGCGGATCGCCCCCCGCCCCGAGGACTGGCCCCGGCTCTGGGCCAAGACCGGTGAGCTGCTGCGCCGCGAGTACGACTGGTCGGCGGAGGTGGCCGCCGGCACCGTGCCCACCCTGCTGGTCTACGCCGACGCCGACTCGATTCCGGTGACCCACATGGCGGAGTTCTTCGGCCTGCTCGGCGGAGGTCACCGTGACGCCGGCGGGGACGGCGCGGACCGGCCCGTCTCCCGACTGGCGGTGCTGCCCGGCCTGACCCATCACGACATCGTCGCCTCGCCGGCTCTGCCCGCCGTCGTCCTGCCCTTCCTCACCCACCAGGTCCGCGCACCGCAGTGATCGGTCCGGCGGTCATCGGACGCGGCGTTCAGCGGGAGCGCGGTCTCAGCGCGGCGGCCGGCATCAGCGCAGCCGCTGGGCTATCCAGGGCAGCACGGCGTCCGCCTGGGCCTGCTGAAAGGCGCGGACGGTCGGGATGCCCGGCGGCGGGGGCCGCCGCGCCGCGTCGGTGAAGAACGCGGCCATGCCGGCGTACACGCCGGTGAGGGCATCGGGGTCGACGTCGGCGGTCAGCGGCAGCCGGCGCAGCAGCGCCTCGGTGTCGTGGCCACCGTGCAGCCGTACGTTGATCAGCAGCAGGGCGGTGTCCAGCCAGGCCGGACCCCGGCAGGCCCACGGCCAGTCGACCACGGTCATCGTGCCGGCGGCGTCGACCAACAGGTTGTCCGCCCGTACGTCGAGGTGGCACAGCGTGTCGCCGACGAGCGCCGCGATGCCCCGCTCCGCCAGGTCACACAGCTCGTCCAGGTGGGCCCGGGCCCACGGGTCGAGACCGTCGGGCGGGTCGGCCGCGATCCGCCGCCAGCCGGTGAAGTCGTACCTCAACTGCTCGGCGGCGGTCGGCACCTGCGCGATCGGGCTCGGAGTGAGCGCGGCGGACAGGGCCGCCAGAGTATTCAGCACCGCGTCGAGTTCGTCGGGACGCCACGGCGTCGCCGGATGCCGGCCGTCGACGTCGGTGAGCACCAGCGCCACCCACTCACCGTCGTCGTGGCAGCCCAGCAGGCGGGGCGTGGGCGCGTACGCGGGAAGAGCGGCGCTCACCCGCGCCTCGTTGCGGTGCATCCCGGGGGTGTCCCGATTCAACGCCGGGCTGGCCGCCTTGACGAAGGCCCGCCGGCCGCTCGCCGTGCGGACCCGGTCGGCCGTGCCGGGGGAGTACCCGCCGGGCTGGGAGACCGCCGCCACCACCCGGTCGCCGAGGATGTCCTCCACCGCGGACCGGACGTGCCCGGGCAGGTCGTCCCAGCCGATCCGGGTCTTCGTCGGGCTGTCCATACCCACACGGTTGCCCGGGGCGGGGTGCCCGGGCAACCGCATTACCGGGCTGCCCTTCCTGCCGCCGGATCCGCCCGCGGCGTTTGTCGGGCCAGATAGCGCAGGATGACCGCTGCGCTGTCGAAGGGCGGGTCTCGACCAGACGGAACCGGAGCGGGTCCGACGCCCGGCTGCCGCTTCAGGTCGCTGAGGACGCCCGATTCGACGTCGACGAGGTGGTTTCGGCCCTCGTGTCCCGACTGATCCCTCCGGCCCACTGACCCTCGCGCCCATGGCGGGTGATCGACGTCGTTTGCGGCAAGGTGGGGTGTCTGGCACCCGGGGTCTGCCCGGATGGCCAGGTATGGCCCAGACCGCAACGGGAAACCGGCCCCGACGTACCCGGGGAGGAGTGGCGGATGAGACACGGCACCGGACTGACCATCGGTGTGCTCGGCTCGTACGGCGGTCGGAACCTCGGCGACGAGGCGATCCTCAGCGGCCTCCTGGCCGACCTGCGGGCGCAGGAACCCAACGCCCGGATCATCGTCTTCTCCCGCAATCCCGCCCACACCGCCGTCGCCCACCCGGATGTGGAGGCCGTGCCCTGGGAGGGGGTCAGCCGGGTCGACTCCGCCGAGGTGCTCGCCCAGCTCGACCTGTTGATCCTCGGCGGCGGCGGCATCCTGTACGACAAGGAGGCCCGGCGCTACCTGCGGGTCGTCCGGGTCGCCCAGGAGCGAGGGCTGCCGCTGCTGACGTACGCGGTCGGCGTGGGGCCGCTCAGCGACGGAGTGGACACCGGCATGGTCCGGGAAACCCTGGCCGGAGCCACCGAAGTCACCGTGCGGGACCAGGAGTCCCGGATGGTGCTGGAGGAAACGGGTCTGGTCAACCCGATCACCGTCACCGCCGACCCGGCGTTCCTGCTGGAACCGGAGGATTTCCCGGCCCGGCTGCTGCGCGAGGAGGGCGTCCCGGCCGGTCGGCGGCTGGTCGGCCTCAGCGTCCGCGAGCCCGGGCGGGCGGCGGAACGGCTCGACGTCGACGCGTACCACCGGCTGATCGCCCAGGTCGGCGACTTCCTGGTGCAGCGGATCGACGCGTACGTGCTCTTCGTGCCGATGGAACGCGACGACATCCGGCACTCGCACGGCGTGCTGTCGCACATGGTCGCCGCCGAGCGGGGCCGCATCCTGCACGGCGACTACTCACCCCGACAGGTGCTCGGCCTGATGAGGCACTTCGACCTGGTGGTGGGCATGCGGCTGCACTTCCTGATCTTCGCCGCGATGGTGGGCACGCCGTTCCTGCCGCTGCCGTACGCCGGGAAGGTCTTCGACCTGGCCCAGCGGCTCGGCGTGCCGGCACTGCGCGGCGTGGAACGGGAGGTGGAAGGCCCGCTGCTGGCGGAGGTCGACCGACTCTGGGACGAGCGGGAGTCCCGCGCCGAGGAGACCGCGCGCCGCGTCGCCGAGGTCTGCGACCAGGCCCGGGGCACCTCACAGGTCACCCGGGCGGTGCTGGAGAGCCTGCGTAACCGGTCCCTGGCGCGGATGGCCGCCTGAGCGTCAGACCGCCGGCCCGCGCCAGCGGTAGCACCAGCCGTCGCCGGCCGACTCCAACTCGTAGATCTCCGCGTCGACCAGACCCTCCGCGCCCAGATGGTGATGGGTCAGCGGCGGACGGTCGTTGCTGTCCAGCTCCACGTCGATCGCCTCGCCGTCCGCCGGGCCGCCCGCCAGGGGGATCCGCACCGTTGTCGCCATACGCCCCATCCTGCCCGCCGCGTCGCCGCCCCGCAGCGTTTGCCGGGGCAGCGGCCCGGCGACCATGCGGCTAGGGTCCGAGGGTGGCCGAGATTGCGATCGATCCCACCCTGGGGCCGGTGCGGGCCCGTACCGGCGACGAGCGGGCCGTGCTCGGTGCGTTCCTCGACCTCCACCGGGCCGTCGTGCTGCGCAAGGTGCGCGACCTCACCGACGCGGACGCCGCCCGCCGGCTGGTGCCGTCCGCGACCACCCTCGCCGGTCTGGTGAAACACCTCACCATCGTCGAGCGGAACTGGTTCCAGGCGCTGCTCGACCCCGCCCCCGGCGACCGGTTCCCGACCAGTGAGGAGGACGCGGCGGCGAGCTTCACCCTGAGCGAGGGGGAGACGCTGGCGGATCTGGTCACCGCGTACGAGGCGCAGTGCGCCCGGTCGCGGGAGCTGGCCGCCCGGTTCCCGCTGGACCACGTCGTCGGACAGCCGCAGCTCGGCGAGGTGTCACTGCGCTGGATCCTGGTCCACCTGATCGAGGAGACCGCCCGGCACGCCGGTCACGCCGACATCCTCCGCGAGCTGACCGACGGCGAGACCGGTGCCGTCTGATCCGGCGGGCCGTCGACGCCGCCTATCCTGGGCGCGCGGGTGTCGACGAGGGGGAAACTGTGCTGGTCGTCCACGGGGTGTGGCTGACGGACGCCGGCCTCGCCGTGTGGGCCGAGGACACCGCGCTGCCGGCCCGCGCGCCGCGCCGCCCCGGCCGGGCCCCGCGCGAACGCCCGCACCCGTACGCCGCCGACCACGCCACGCTGACCGCCGCGCTCGGCGACGCGCCGGCGGTGGCCGGCTCCGCGCTGCTCACCCTGCCCACCCGCGCCGGCTCGCCGATGGACTCGCCCGAGCTGGTCCGGACCGCCGTCGCCGAGCCGGCACGCGGTTCGGTGACCCTCGCCGGGTGGCGGGTTCCCGTGCTCGGGTACGACCCGGACGCCGCGCTGGCGTTGCTGCGTACCCTCGGCGACCGTGCCGCCGTGCCCGGCGCGACCCTGCGCCACCTCGCGGAGCTGGCCGACTTCGCGGTCGACCTGGTGGCCCGGGGGCGGCTGCTGCCCGGCCTCGCCGACCGGCCCCCGAC